>JAGHTZ010000008.1 GCA_018065065.1 Candidatus Equadaptatus faecalis
CGTTATGAAGTAGCGGCAATGGTCGCCCGCGCGGTCGCGGCAGGCGATGCGAAACACGCAAGCAAAAAAGACGTCGAACTTCTTAAGAAACTCTGCGTCGAATTCAAAGACGAACTCGCAGCACTCGGCGCGAAAACCGACAAACTCGACAAACGCGTAACGAAGCTCGAAAAAGGCATCGGCAGCTGGCAGATCAGCGGACGTTTCAAATTCTATGCAAACTTCGCAAACGGTGACTATGCAGATGCCAACAAATCAGCATGGGTTGGTACAGGTAACAAAGGTTTCAACCGTGACACAGCACGTATGTTCTTCCGCCGTCAGATTACAGAAGACACCTACTTTGACTCACAGTTCCGTCTTGGATCAGGCTGGTCAACAGCAAATCCTGATGACGGTAAAGGCGAAGGCTCAACATTCTCAACGCGTAAATTCTACGTTGGTACAAAACTCCCGTTCTGGGGACTCGAAGTTAAAATAGGACGTTCACAGTTTGACTGGGAAGGCGACTACGGTCTCTACGCAGACGAAGACGCTCTCATCGGCGACTGGCGTATGGACGGTTTCTGGTTCACAAAGAAATGGAACAAAGTGAAACTTGATGCAGTCATCGGACGTAACAGCTCAGGCGGCAAACGTTTCTACTATGAGAACCAGAACAAAAACGATCACATGCTTTATAGCCTTAACCTCAAATGGACACCGACAGATAAACTTACACTCGGCGGTATGGCATACTGGATGGCCGGTGACAACGGTTTCTGGACAGATGCAACAAAAGAAGCAGACGGATTCTGGACAAGCCACGGCAGCGTGCACACCTACGGTGTAACAGCCGGCTACAAATTCGCAGACGGTATTGCCCTCAAAGGCGTTTACTACTGGCAGAAAATTATGCAGCCCACAAACGATCTTGACGAAAACCAGTATGCATTCAAAGTTATTCTTGACGTCAAACAGAACGTTCTTAAGTTCACAGACCTCTGGGTTGAATATGCGCAGATGAAGAACGGCTTCGGCGGCAACAATGGAGCAAACAACGGCGTTAACTGCTACTCAATGGGCAGCTTCTCAACAGAACCGTCAGTATTCTACTCACGCCCGGTTAACAACGAAGTTTCAAAAATCTGGCACATCCAGCTTAACCAGAAATGGAACAAAAAATGGAGCACATTCCTCCGCGGCACATTTGCCAACTGGTCAACAGACGGACAGGACAATGCAAAAGAATATGGTCTCGGTGTTAAATACAAACTTAACCCGGCAATCACATTCATGCTCGCATACGATGTTATCGACTATGGTGACAACAACACATACGCAGGCGCCTTCTCAAAGAAAGTTATGGAAGGCAAAGACAATGTCCTTATGTTCCAGACGGATGTCAAATTCTAAGCTAATTGCTTAACTAAACAGGGTTCCTCACGGAACCCTGTTTTTTAACAAATTAAGGAGGGAAAAGTTATGGGTAGTTGGTTTGCAGAACATATAGTTGAAATAGTAATAGCGATTGCAACCGCTTATGGAGCGTATATTGCGTTTCGCGAATGGAAAAGTAATAGTAAGTTCAGGGAACTGGATTCGCTTTACAATCTCATTGACAAAACACGCAGCGACAAGGATATTGCAGACGCAATCTCATTGGTTGATTGGAATGGCTGTGGACATGAAATCACCTACGACGGAGAGTTTGCGATAGATGGCGACAGGCAGCGCGGCAAAGAGTTTGAGATGAAACTTGATGCTGCTTTAGCCATATTTTCACATGCCTGCTATTTAAGCAAGATAGCACAGTTTAGTGATGATGATATGAAATTTTTTGAATACAGAATAAGAAGAATAGCAAATTGCACTGCTATTTGTGATTATCTGTATTCCCTGTATCATTTTTCTGCCGCTCAGGGAACAACCATGTCATTCATTCATTTGGTAAATTATCTTATTGACAAGAAATATCTTGACAAAGATTTTAAGTGTCCCAAACAAAACAGGTACGTGTATCAGCTGAATGATGGTGCAATGTATCAGGAATATCTTGCCAAACACAGCTGCGAACATTGCAAATAATCTGTTTTGACAGTTAATTATAAAACTCTGATTTTTAACACCCCCGACTGCCGTCGGGGGATTTGCTTTTGGATCGGTTATCAATTTCGTTTTCTCTTACGGGTTCCTGTTTTTTTGTTTTGAAATAGCGCCAAAAAAAATCGGACCCAATCGCTTGCGCAATCGCGTCCTTGAAAATGACCAAGTCATTTTTTCGCTGTGGTTTCATTTTATACTTTTAATATAAAATGTCAACTACTTTTTTAATAAATTCAAATTTTGCCTGTATCAGTGTGTGCTTTTTGTAATAGTCAATATGCAGGAACATTCTTAACAGTAAACCGTTCAGCATCGCTTTTATTTTTGTCTGTTCGTCTGTTCCGGGTACAAACAGCGTATAGCTGTAAAGGAGCGTAACAAATTGCAGCATTCTTTCACTTTGCAAATGTTTGTTTCTCGTTTCCTTGTTTATGGGCTGGATTTTTTGCAATAATTGAAAATCGGGTTTGTGTTTCCTGTCTGACAGGCGCATATTGTGTATGATACAATTATTGTGTGCTGCAGCATTGCGCAGTCCTTTGACGGAAACAAGCAGATAGAAATAGTTCCGCATCGTTTTATCCGAATATATGTCAGCGCAGAATCTGTAAAAATCTATAAGTGTCCCGAAAGATATTACCTCAACAAATGCCCAAATTGCATAGCTGTTGTTGTATTTGTCAATAATGCCTCCGCAATAAGGGTTATTCTTATTGCGTTCAAGTTCTTTATCTAACCGCTCAATGCCGTTTTGAGACAGAGAAGCCCTGTAGTCTGCGACTATAGCGTAACCGTCTTCGCCGTGTTTTTCAGCTTCATTGAGTAATTTAACGCGCACGCAACGCTCTATATCCAATGCCATAACAACCGCTGTCTGTCGTATCTGCGCGTCTATTTCACACAAATCTTTCAGCATGGCAAAGTCTAAATCTATATATTGTCCGTCTTTTTTGCCACCATTATATTTTTCAAAATTTTTCCTGTATGCCGCTGTCCTGAAATAGTTGTTGTACGTAGTAAGGAAGGTTTCGGCATCATTCAGTGTTATTAGTTGAAATTTGACTCCTTTTTTCTGTAAATGGGTCAATAACTGGTTTGTGGTCAGCAATGGCTTTGTGTTTAGCACAACAATACCCCCGTCTTTATAATTACTGGAACATTATATTACTTTTGATATCTTTTTGGTAGATTTCAAAAGCAAATCAAATATTGTGCATACTTTGCATACTTTACATAAACAATAAATTCGGCTAATGAGGCAGCATGGTTAGTTTTTACAGCAATCCCGTCATATAGACAGGCAGATGGATTATTCCGTCTTTTTCAGCTGCGTCTTCGGTATGCAGCAGATAGGGGGTATGCAGCTGCTGCGCGAATTTTGTCCTGAATTTGCCCTGAAATTATCACCTTTTCAAGATTTATATGTCGAATTAATTACACCTTTTCAAGATATTTGCAATATGCATAATACACCTTTTCAAAGATTTAGTACCCAAAAATACAACGTTTTTGCGGCGCATTCAAAGGTGCCCAGCAGGCAACGCGTTATGAAGTAGCGGCAATGGTCGCCCGCGCGGTCGCGGCAGGCGATGCGAAACACGCAAGCAAAAAAGACGTCGAACTTCTTAAGAAACTCTGCGTCGA
>JAGHTZ010000009.1 GCA_018065065.1 Candidatus Equadaptatus faecalis
GGCAGAGGAAAAAGAAAGCGGAAGCGTCAACCTTCTCGGCGTAACGCCGCTTGATTTCTCGGTGACGGGAAATGCGGAAGCGCTGAAAACTTTCTTTGAGAATAAGGGACTTAAAGTCAATTCGGTGTGGGCAATGAATTCTGCTCCCGAAGAACTGAAACGCGCCGGAAAAGCGGAAATAAACGTTGTCGTTTCTTCATGCGGCTTCGGAGCGGCGGAAGCTCTGAAAGAAAAATACGGCGCACCGTACGTTGTCGGATGCCCTGTCGGCAAAGCTTTTTCGGAAGAAATATTGTGTGCAATTAAAGATAAATCCAATGTAAAACAGCCTAAAATAAAGCCGTCTAAAAATTACGTCATAGGCGAGGCTGTAACCGCCTGTTCAATACGCGCGGCGCTGAAACGCGATTTCGGAATTGACGCGAACGTAATATGCCCGACGGAATACTCTTTCGGACAGCTTTTTGAAAACGACGCAGAGGCGCGCTATGAAGACGAAATCGAAACGGCGCTTCGCGGTGCGGAGCTTGTGATTGCTGACCCAATGTATCTGCCCGTTATTTCGCCTGAAACGAAATTTATCCCGTTCCCTCACGAAGCCTGCTCAGGAAGAATGTACAGAAAAGACATTCCGATGTTTATCGGCGGCGCTTTCAATAAATGGATTGAAAAAGCACTTTCATAGTCCGTTTGATTTTTTTACGGTATAAGTGTAGTATTTTACGGTGATAAACAAATCCAAAAGGGGCTGACTCCATGTTTGTTGACCTTAAGCTTGCACAGGAAATAACGGAAAAATACGGCACGCCAGTGTACGTTTACAGCGAAAAAGAACTTCGCGCGCACTGCCGCGAAATGCTTGAAGCCTTTGACGGTATGCTGATACCCAGCTACTCGATCAAAGCCAACACGAACATTCACCTCATGAAAATAATCCGCGAAGAAGGCTTTTACTGCGATGCAATGTCGCCGGGCGAAATCTTCCTTGCCGAAAAGGCGGGCTTTACGGACGCGGAAATCTACTGCATAACAAACAACGTTTCGGCGGAAGAAATGAAATTCGCGATAGACAGAAACGTGCTTCTCAGCGTTGACTCACTCAGCCAGCTTGAAACCTACGGCAAAATAAACCCGGGCGGAAGAATTTCAATCCGCGTCAATCCAGGCTACGGAATGGGCGCAGGCCACGACAAAAAAGTTATCACCGCGGGACACGAAACGAAATTCGGCGTTCAGGCGGAACTGTTTGACCAGGTCGCCCCTGTGCTTGACAGATACAAACTGCGCCTTGTCGGAGTTCAGCAGCACATAGGCTCGCTGTTCCTTGACCCTATTCCGTACATCGACGCCGCAAAAGCGCTTCTCGAGCTCGTGAAACGCTGCTTCCCGGGACTCGAATTCGTTGATTTCGGCGGAGGCTTCGGCTGCCCTTACAAACCAGGAGAGCCGCGCCTTGACTTCAAGGAATTTATGAAACAGTTCCGTCCCATACTCGAAGAATTCCGCGAAGGCTACGATAACAAAAAGGTTGAATTCAACTGCGAACCAGGCCGCTACGTGGTTGCGGAAAGCTCCGTAATACTCGGCAGGGTTCATTCGATAAAAGACAACTACGGCTCAAAATACGTTGGAACAGACATTGGCTTCAATGTTCTTCAGCGCCCCGTAATGTACGACTCTTACCACCACATAACGGTGCTCGGCGGCGGAGACGTAAGCCTTAAGCCTGCAGACGGTTCCGTAAACGTTGTCGGCAACATCTGCGAAAGCGGCGATGTGCTCGCGCATGACAGAAACATAGGACCAGTGCGCGAAGGCGACCTGATAGCCGTTGAAAACGCGGGGGCATACGGCTTCTGCATGTCCTCAAACTACAACTGCCGGCTGAAACCTGCGGAAGTGCTAATCAAAGAAGACGGCACCCTGCAGTGCATAAGAAGGGCAGACACCTTTGAAGACCTTATGAGGAACTTCTAAAATACAAAAGAAATGACAAAACGCGTCATACTTGCCATAGGCGGAAATGCGCTCGGGCACACTCACAGCGAACAGCTTGAAGGGGCAAAACTTGCCGCTTCGTGTGCCGCTGACATGATACAGGAAGGCTGGAGCGTTGTAATAACGCACGGAAACGGCCCTCAGCTCGGCATTCTTGAAAGCGTGCTGAAAAGACTTGCCGAAACGAACGCGAAAGCGGCTGAAGTCCCGTTCTCCGCAAAAATAGCGATGACACAGGCATACATAGGCGGCGACATTAAAAACGCGCTTAGTGCTGAATTTGAAAAACGCGGAATGACAGATGCCGAAGCGGAATCGATAATCACCGAAGTGCTTGTTGACGAAAACGACCCCGCGTTTTGCAACCCCTCAAAACCGATAGGGGAATTCATGAGCAAAGAAGAAGCGGAAGCACTTTCCGCAAAAACGGGAACAGCGGTTATGGAAGACGCGGGACGCGGCTACAGACAGGCGGTTGCATCGCCGAAACCGCTTGAAATCCTGAAAATAAAAGAAATACGCGAGGCGGCGGACAAAGGAAAAGTCGTAATCACCTGCGGAGGCGCAGGAATACCCGTTGTAAAAGACGGCGAAGGGTACAGAAGCGTACACGCGGTCATAGACAAAGACTACGTATCCGCGCTGCTTGCGGAACAGCTTGGCGCGGACTGTCTGCTGATAATCACCGGCATCGAAAAAGTGTCGGTAAACTACAGAAAACCGAACGAAACAGACCTGGGCGCAATAACCGTCGGCGAAGCGCAGAAATACATAGCCGACGGACAATTCGCCGCAGGCTCAATGCTCCCCAAAATGGAAGCGGCGGCGGATTTTGCCCGCTCAGCAAACGGAAGAAAAACCATAATCACAAACCTTGAAAACGCGTTCGCCGCCTTCAAAGGCGAAACGGGAACGCGCATAGTCAGCGGCACGTCCGCAAAAGGCAGATTCTGCCTGAAATAACTCTCTGAAAAACCGGATAAAACCCCGCAACTTACTTTCGCAAAACTAAACAGCCTTATGTCGCTTGCAAAAAACGCCAACCCCGAGTAAAATAAAGTCGCACTTTAGATTTCTCGGGGAGGCGGCGCAATGTACATCAGACGGCACATGGAACGACAGCTGCTTAAAGCGGCGGAACACAATCCTGTACTGATTGTCTGCGGACAGCGGCAGGTCGGCAAATCGACCATGCTCTGTCACATAAAAGAAGAGAAACGGCGTTACGTAACGCTTGACGATGCCAAAGCGCTGAACCTTGCGCTCAAAGATTCCGCACTCTTCTTTGAAACCTACGGAAACTGCCTGCTGATTGACGAGATACAGCGTGCTCCCCAGCTTCTTCTTGAAATAAAACGGATAGTTGACGGAGAGAAACTGAACG
Source organism: Candidatus Equadaptatus faecalis (assembly GCA_018065065.1). Taxonomy (NCBI): domain Bacteria; kingdom Thermotogati; phylum Synergistota; class Synergistia; order Synergistales; family Synergistaceae; genus Candidatus Equadaptatus; species Candidatus Equadaptatus faecalis. The sequence continues at coordinate 3,383 of JAGHTZ010000009.1, forward strand.
GAAAAAGTGAAGCAAGCTTTTGGCTTACAGGCTCTCAGAAATTTGAGCTTATGCAGGGCGTTTCTGAATCGCTTGCCGGCCGTGCGGCAGTTTTTGAGCTTTCCTCGCTGACAACGGCTGAACTTGAAAACAGACCGGCGGAGCTTTTCTCCGCTGAATTGGAAGTGCTGAAAAAAAGAACAGCTGTTATGAAAACAAAAAGCGCAAAAGAAATATACGAAAGAATATTTCAGGGCGGAATGCCTGTGCTGTGTGCGGAAAACCCTGACAGGGAACGTTACTACTCAGACTACGTGAACACATATCTCGAACGCGACATCAAAGAACTGGCTCAGGTAGGCAGTCTTACGGCGTTCTTTGATTTTCTTGTCTATATGGCGGCAAGAACGGGACAGGAACTGAAATACGAAGACATCGCGCGAAGCATAGGCATATCGGCGCCTACCGCAAAGAACTGGGTGTCGATACTTGAACGCTCAGGCGTAATACTTCTGCTCCGTCCATACTTTTCAAATCTCACCAGCAGACTTGTCAAAACTCCAAAAGTTTATTTTACCGACACGGGGCTTGCCGCCTGGCTGTGCCGCTGGGAAACAGCGGAAGTGCTTATGAACGGGGCAATGGACGGGGCATTTCTTGAAACCTACGTTGTCACGGAAATATGGAAAAGCTGCCTGAACAGCGGGAAACGCCCGAACCTGTACTATTACAGGGACGTGGACAAACGCGAAATTGATTTGCTGCTTGCCGGAGCAGACAGAATATACCCGATTGAAATCAAGAAAAACAAACTGCCTGCCGTATCGGAAAGAAATCTTCGGGCGCTTGGCAGACTGAAAATGAAAATCGAACCGGAACTCATAATCTGTCTCTGCGACGAACTGATGCCGCTCAGCAGGGAAGTCTGGATGTGTCCCGCATCGGTGATATAGAGACATAAAACTGCGTAAAATTACGCATTGCAAAACGCGCAAAAAATGCAATAATCCATACATCATTATGGAGGAGTGAGACGGAATGGGCATAGCCGTATTGGCAGGTATAATTATCGCAATAATAATTGCCTGGGCAAACAGCGCTGACAAAAAAGAAAAAAAACAGGAATACCTTGAACACGTCTACGAAGTCACGAAACAGGTGCACATATTCCATCTGAAACACGGCTTTGACGCGGACAGTCAGGACGTGTACTACGGACTTCCCTTCATACTGCTTGACGACAAAAGCAAACAGATAATGTGCAGTCCCATAGGCGACGAAGCATACCTAATACCGTACTCAAAACTGCTCGGGTACAAACTCTGCGAAAACGGACACGTCCGCGAGGAAAGCGACGCATTCTCAGGGGCGGTCACAGGAGCCCTTATCGGAAATATGATAGACAAAAAATACACCTCGGCAGGGGCAATAATAGGCGCTTCGGGCGCCGGAAAGGAATACATACCCGTCAGCGACGGCGTGGAACTGCTTCTGCAGATAGAAGACACCAAAGAACCGCTGATAACAATGACCTTCGTTAAAGAAGACACCGACAAAGACACGGAAGTCTATAAACAGGGGCTCAAAGACGCCCGTAAAGCTGAAGCCCTGCTCGCCGTAGTAATGAAACAAAACCGCAAAGGCGGACTCCCCGATGGGGAAATTCACAAATGGACGTTTGACCCGAACAATCACGAAAACCCAGAAGACTGGGACGAAAACGACGTAAAACAATTCCGCCGCGACCTCGGACTTGACGGCTGAAAAAACGGAAAAGAAACAGCAAACGCAAACGAATACAAAAACAGAGGGCATCTGCCCTCTGTTTATTTTTGCCGTGCTGAATAAAGAGTGGCAGGACAAAATCAGGGAATTGTACGAAAATATATGCGGAAGAAAGCTTGCAGTATAGCATAAATATTTCTTAAAATGTCATTTTGAAAATGACATTTTCAAAGAAGTAATTGCTTAGAATTAATTCTATACGCTGCATGTGTAGTTAAGAGTTATTTGGACACAATCTTAGAGCGAACTTAGAGGAGGAAGTATTAAAAATGGAATATTGTCAACAAAAACTTTTTATAACTGATATAATAAACGAGGTCGTTGTATATCCATTGCTGAATGGTACACAAAGGGAGAAAAAAATGATTACCAACGTGTGGGATAAGACTATACCCTCAGAGAAAAGTGCTTATGTACGTGATAATGAATCTATACTCATTAATGCTGAAAATTTTGAACTTGAAGTCAACAAGTTAAAAATGATTGACTTATTTTGTGGTGCAGGGGGATTCGCTGTGGGTTGTGCATGGGCAGGTTTTCAGTCAGTCTTTGGCGTTGATCATTTTGAGCCTGCTATGCGTACATGGACACGAAATCATCCACATGCTATTGGATGTTTAGGTGATATATATAAAATAGACGCTACAAAAATCAATAATCTATTAAAAAATAAAGGCGTAAATGAAGTAGATTTAATTACAGGTGGAGTTCCTTGCCAAGGTTTTTCTATAGCTAATAGGAAGCATAATGACAATGATGAAAGGAATTTCCTTTTTCTAGAATATATGCGTTTTGTTAAAGAATTTAATCCAAAATGTATTATCCTAGAAAACGTATCTGGAATGACGCATGCTGCCGGTGGCAAATTTAGGAAAGAGATAGAAGATTATATGAAAGCACTTGGCTATGATACGGATGTGCGTTTGGTAAATTCTGCTGAATATGGTGTGCCACAAATACGGAAACGGTTGATCTTTTTGGGTATAAAGCACTCTTTAGGAATAAAATGTAAAATACCTGATGGTAATTTTAAGGAAGATTATCGAACTGTAGCTGATGCAATTTCAGACCTGCCTAAATTAGGTAACCATGATTCTGTTTCAAAGTATAGAAAGTGCAAATTGACAGCATATCAACAATTAATGCGCGGACAGGGTGATATAGAGGAAATACCAGCCTCAGATAGATTATATAATCATGTTTCTCCAAACCACCCTCAAGAAACTATTAATAAAATAGCAAATACACAGCCTGGTCAGCCTATGTATGCTAAATTTAAACAACGTATTCGCTTAAGATACGATTTACCTAGCCCGACACAACTGGCAGGTGGTATTAGACCGCAATTTCAGTTTGGTCATCCTGAACAAAATCGCGGATTGACAATACGTGAAAGAGCTAGAATACAAAGTTTCCCAGATTCATATGTTTTTGAAGGTGGTATTGTTCAAGAACGTGTACAAACAGGAAACGCAGTCCCGCCATTGTTAGTTTATCATATTGCAAGATATTTAGCAGAGCAACTTAAATATCTTTAAATTTAGGAGCGAGTTGTAATGTATAGAGTTTGGTATAGTACTGAAAGTTTTGCTGATTTTATTATAGACCATACAATACTTACTACAAGGTATGATATCGTAAAAAAACGAATGTATGAAAGTGACGCAAGTAAGCCGAGAGACTTTTATACTACCCCCGATCATATTCGCAAAATTCTTTATCTTGATGCTTGCGATTTAATTGTTGAAAAAGATAATGAACCAATTTTTTCTATTGAAATTACTACTGAAGCTGGGACAGGACATAATTCATTCCAAAGATTTGCACGTATAGCTGCTTCTGTAGAAAATAGTGTCCCTGCGTTTTATATATATCCCGAAGGAGCTATAATTACTAGGCAAGGAGCAACACCCAAATGGGATAAAATTAATCCTATGATTTTTCGTGCATTAGAGTCTGTAATGGCTATTTATCAAATCCCAGCATTATTGTATTATTTCCCAACAGATATCAAACAATTTGAAGAACACCCTGAACTATCGCCAAATCTACTAAATAAAGGGCTTAGGAAAGATTCTAATGTAATTGAATACCCTGATTGTCCTGATGCTAATGCGGAAAGTATGCAGAAAATGTTTAGAGCAATAAATGAAATTTTATCTATGACAGAGAACCAAGGTGTTGCTTCCGCACGCAAAAATTTATTGCGTAATTTAGTAATTCGTGAACAACGAGACTATATGAATGAACAATTTTCACTAAAAGCTGAAAATAAACCTATAACAAAAATGTCACCACTAACAGCTGTGACTAGAGTAAAGACAGATTATCTTCTTAACTACCTTGCACGATACGAGGATGACAATTACAGAATAGGGGAGTTGTTAAGAAATAGGGAATATACTTCTATTTATCAAGTAAATGCAAAGTTTAGAGGAGATCCGTATCCTGGTGCATTAGCGGCAATAGATTACCTGAGGTGTAGAGAAGGAACAACATTTGAAGATAGACGAGATAATCTTGTATTAGTATTCGGAAAACTTGATATTGATAATGACAATAACACATTGAACGTTATCAACGAAAAAAACTCAACAATTGTTGATTTTTTTAACGATGTAAAACATAGTGCTCGGCACAATTTATTGGTAAAAAATTACAATGAACTAAAAAATTATGAAATTCCTAGATATCTCATGCAAGTACGGTATGGCTCAACTTATTCTAAAGTAAAACATGTTAGGGTTTTCTCTTATTTTGCTGATGCAATTATTTTCCCTGACGGGTGTTTATGGAGAGATGCGTAATGACAGAAGAACAGGTCACAAAAGCTCTCATAAAATGGTTACTGCTTAACAAGTGGGATATTGTGTGTTTCGATTTTCCACAAAGCGGGACGGGGCATTTTTTACACCCAAATGGCACAAAAGAAAAAATGAAGGATTCTATTAATCCTGATATTGTTGCTGTAAAAGATGATATCTGTGTGTTTTTTGAAAACAAAGGATATTTTTATTTTAATGATTTTAAGAAAGTTAATTTTTTAAGGAGTACGGATATATATTCTGAAGCTATACAATCTTTACTGAATAAGTATGTGATTCATAATATATATTATGGTATCGGATATCCTAAAACAGCGCATAAAGCGAAAGCTATTAAATCTGTTCATTTAGTTGATTTTATACTTGGTATCAATGAGGATTTTAGCGTAGAAATTCTATACGATGAAGGAAATTTGTTTTAATGTATTGTTAATTTGATGCACAATTCAAGAACTGAATTTCCAAGATTAATATACTATCCTATTTTGTAGTATTCAGCATTTTTTCTGTCATATCTATAAGTTTGGTTGTTTCTTCAGTAGTAGGTTCATTTAGATGATCGCACTTATTCCGGATATCTATTAGAACTTCGTTTTCACGCCACTCAATTTGATTAATTATTTTAGCTTTTTTGAGTGTATTATTGTAATTAGACAAACCAGGCTTTGGAACGTCTAAATTATATTTCAAACATTGCGTTGCAAGATATTTTTCAAAAACAACTCCTGCTATTGCCCCTGAAGCGCGGATGTATCCATTATTCAGTAAATGCTTTGCCGCCCTCAAATCTGAATCAAACAGCTCTCTCTGCAAAATAGATTTCATTTCAAATACGCGACTATCAAATATTTCTAAACAAGTCTTGAGTATCTGAACTTGGCGGAATAAAAGTCGTACAGCTGTTTGGGGATTATATATTTCTTCCCAGCCACGTGATATGGTGATACCATTAAGTGCGTCTGAAATAGAGTACGTATGTATATTTAATTCTTTTCTGTTGTTGTCGGTATACAAGCGCATAAAATCTTCTTTGCGTTGAGGAAGAAATTGGTCTATGAGTACAAGAGATTTCGTATACCAAGGTTCATATTCAGATAAAAATAATTCATGATTATCTTTTTCTGAATATTGATTTAGATATCCTGCTATTGTATAGCCCTTCTTAACTAGTACGGCTATTTCTGATTTTAAATCATCAATTTGAGGCATTTTTTATCCCCCAGATACTTGCTTATACAGGCAGATAGTGCCTATATTCTTTCCGAACGGTTTTCTTAATAAACGTATTATACATCCGATTGTATACTATGGCATAAAATTTTTAAGTGCAGGCATTAAAATAGCGGGGGGACTGAAATCAGTCCCCCGCTTGTCTGTATTTAGTATCTTGCATTGGAAAATTCTGTGTCGGGAACGAGGACTGCATTGCCGTTTTCGTCCGTTGTGATGATTTCGGAACGTTCAAAGGAATTGCAGCTAATGACTATTTTGTTGTTTTTCGTGTCCCTGTAGATTGAAAGCTGCGGTACGATTCCGTCTTTGTCCCGTATTTCTTCGGGAATGATTTTAAGAGCCGCGCTTCCGAG
>JAGHTZ010000010.1 GCA_018065065.1 Candidatus Equadaptatus faecalis
ACTCTCTTTGCTATATCAACAATTGTATTTATTAACCTTACTGCCGCTTCTAATACTCCTGTTTTTAGTCCTTCTAGTATCTGTATACCTATTTCTTTCCAGTTTGTATCTCGGAATAGTACGATTATATTAGCAATTGTTTCTATAATTGCCGCAAGTAATGACGCTGAACCTTTTATAATTCCCTCTGCAAGCGCAATTATTATTTGCAGCCCTACCGTTATGATCATTGGCAAATTGTTAATTATTGCTTTTCCTATTTCATTCATAATCATAGGTGCTATTTCTATGATTTTGTCTATATTTTCAGCAAAACCAAGTGCAAGGGCTAATGCAAGTTGCAGCGCTGCATTAAATAAGATATCTATGTTTTGCAGTAGGTTTTGTGCAAGCTGAGATATTACTTCTATTGCTACCGGTATAAGTTCCGGTATGGCTTCAGCTATGCCAGTAACTAACATTGCAATAAAGTCAAAGCCTGTTTTTACTATCTCCGGCAAATTCTCTATGAGGTATTCGCCTAGCATTATTATTATTTCAAGTCCTGCCGCTCCTAGTTCCGGAGTCGCTTGCATAATACCTTTGGTAAACATGGATATTACCTGGATAGCTGCCTTTATGATGGTTGGCATATTGTCAAGCAAGCCCTTACCAAGCGCGCCCATGATACGCATACCTGCATCTATAAGCATTGGTGTGGCTTCAATGATCTTGTTAACTCCGTCAGATAGGATTGTTCCAAACGACTCAACTACGCTGTTTATATCGCCCTTATTTATCGCTTCTGTAAGCTGTGATAGTCCTTCTGTGCCAAATTGTACAAACTCACGTATTGATGGCGTTAGATAATCAGATATAGCAATCTGTGCACCTTCTAGTGCTGACTGCCATTTTGTGATATCTCCGGCAAGGTTATCCATCTTTGTTTCAGCCATTTCACCCGCTGCCCCTGCCGCATTGTCTATTGATGCCGCTAGATCGTCCCACGCTTCTGTACCTGCCATCAACGCTTCAACTGATTTTAAATCAACTTTATTGAAAATATTGTTAAGTGCCTGTGTTTTTTCCTGCTGTGTTAACGGTTCTAGCGAATTATTTAAGTCTGTAAATACATCATCTAACGGTCGCATGTTACCTTCTGCATCAAATGCGTTAACACCTAATGCATTAAGCGCTTCAGCTGCTTTGTCTGTTGGTGCTGACAGCGATAAAATAACATTTCGTAATGCTGTACCGCCTTCTGCTCCTTTGATACCGCTGTTTGCTAAAATACCAAGCGCTGTTGATAATTCTGTAGTGCCACCGGAAAGATTTTTTGCGGTACCACCTACTGTCAAGAATGCTTCGCCTAATTGCGCGACTGAAGTATTTGACTTTGATGAAGCCATAGCCATCTGATCGACCATGTTTTTTGTTTCATCAAGTGATAAACCTAACGCGCTTTGCGCATCTGTAACCATGTCGGATGCTGTCGCAAGTTCCATATCTCCTGCCGCTGCAAGGTTTAAGACTGTCGGCAACATATCCGCAGATTGCTGTGCATTATATCCGGCAAGTGCCATATAGTTTAAGGCTTCGGCTGCTTGTGTAGCACTGAATGAAGTTTCTGAGCCTAATTGTTTAGCAAGATCACGCAAAGAGCCGGAAAATTCTCCGGATGCAAGCTGTGTACTTACCATTTCATTATTTAATTCATCTACTGTTTTTCCTGCTGTCGCGGCAACGCCTGACATAGCAGCATCAAATTCTTTGCCGACCGCAACGGATGAAGCCGCAAAAGCTGTTGCGGCTGCTGTAGTTGCTGCAAGTGCTGCTGCTCCTAGTTTTGCCGCATTACCTAAAGCATTTGCAATCCCACCACCTAGATTTTTTGCGGTATTCATTGCCGCGCCTAGACCGGCGTGGAAGCCTGACGAGTCAAGCGATATTGTAGCAAATAAATCTAATACGTTCATTTTTTACCCTTTACTGAGAGATTTAGGCGATTTATTACATCCGCGGCAATCTCGTCACCGCTTCTTGTCTCTATCTGTTCCCCTTCAGTATCAGACTGTAATAGTTCACGTAATTTCTTTGTTATGTATTTGTTTTGTGCATGTAACTGTATCGAATCTGCTATGTAATTTTTGTATAGCTGTTCGTTTCTGTATTCTTCTATTTTGGCAAATAGATAATTTTTAAACAGTTTTACGCTTTTTTTCCCTGTGTATTGTCCGTAACTGAGCCAAAAGATGCGCTTGCCATGTTCTGACCCTGTAATGCTAAAAAATCCATTAAATCCTTGTCGTTTAATATAGACATTAAAGCTACTGGCAATGTTAATAAATTGCATTCATACTGTTCTACTGGTACATCATCCAATATTGCCAATATCTCAATGATTGCTTTTTTATGCGTTTTGATAACGCAAGATACGACTTTGATCTTGTTTCCACCGTTTTTGATAACGTCAACGACTTTTTTATCTGTAAAAATTTCGCTTAATGGTTCGATAAGTTCAGCAAGTTTATCAAGCGCTTCGTCATTTTTGTACTCAGATAGTTTTTTCATGTAATACCCCGCTTTCTTTTCTTCTATCTTTTAAAATTTTTGCACGCAAAAAGGGCTATGTTACACAATTTTACTTGTGCCATAGCCCTTTTATTAAAAGAAGAATAAGTATGAAAACATAAGTTGACATCAAATTTATGGTAGCGGTTCTTCTGTTGGTTCCGCTTCTCCCAGTTTAATGTACACTTCGTATGGGATTTTATCCTGATCAGCCATTGAGAAGTGCGCCATGTAGGTAAAGGCAAATTCGCCTTTTGCTTTGTCGCTCGTTTTAATCTGAAATCCGCCAGTATTGAGCGCATCAAATAAATGGATTGCACAGTAACCGCCGTTTTTCTCTCCGTTAAGACCTGAATAGTCTCCAAGCCACCAAATGTCCTTGAAATCTGATTCGAGGATATCTTTACGCGGTACAATGTGCGTTGCATCTTCTTCGTCGATATCTGCCGCCGCAATAAGCGATTTTGCAAGTTTTGGCGTTACTGTTAATAACGTACCGCTAAGTGTAGCTTCTACGCTATCAAGTTTCTTTAATTCTTTCATGTTTTTCGGACAGTTATCAATATCATCCCCGAAATCTGAGTATGTTGGTGCTGCATTAAATGTAATACCACCTTTTGTAGCACCTACTAATTTGTCGAACTCTCCAGTTTCAATATTAAAATCCTCTACTAGAATACCCGCGTTAAGCTGCATATTCTGAAAGGTATCATCCGGAATTTTTGTAAATTTCATTGTCTACACCTCTATTCTACTGTTAAGTATTCAAGTGTTATGTTTAGCATTCTTCTTTTGATATTCTGATCTGTCTCGTCGTTTAGCGGTGTGCACCACGGCGAGCCTCTTTTTATCCATATCCATCCGTCGTCACATGATAAGCATATGCCACTTTGTCCTATCGCTTTCCCAATCTCTTCTGCTTTTGCATTTGGGATTGCTTCTGATTCTGTGTGATACCATATGTTGACTTGACTTGACATTTCATCCCCGAAGAATCCCGTTGGTGCTTCATAAGTCAACCACGGGAAAATTGTATCTTCGGGCACATTGTTCGCCGGGTATGCCGGCATTTCAAAGCCTGAAAAGAAGAATTGCAATGCTGCTTGTTTGGTCATTAGTTCGTTAACTCCCATTTTTCAGCTTTTGCCTGTGCAATGTCTAATGTTGACACGCTAGGCGCTTCTTTGTCTCCTGCGTCTGACGTAATCCGGAACGTTTTTCCGTCGGATAGTCTCTTGATCACGTCGTGAAATTCTAGTTTTAAATCTTTGCTTGTCGTTACCGTGAATGTGCTTGTCACTCCCTGCTTCTCTGCTATCCTTGCTTGCATACTTGTATCAAGTGTAATAGCCGCCTGTATTTGTGCGCCCTCTTGCCATTCGACAATATAGCCGCCTTCACCGTCAGGCATTTTCATTTTGTTCATGATCACACAATCGGTTAACATATTATCAATTAAACTCATGTTACATTTTCCTCCAGGTATTTAGTCTTGCCTTAAATACGTCCTGCCACCCGGCAAGGTTGCCGGCTTTATTCGTCGCGCGGCTGTAAGAGTAACCGCCAAAAGATTCGCTTGTATATGCTGAATCTTTGTTTGTCTCTGAAAAAGCTTTTATTTCCCTTGCCAAGTTTAAGAACGCTTTAGGAGGTTTTAACATGACTACGTAACTGTCAAATTCTTCATCTTCTAACGGTTCTACTAAAAGTGCATCATCTTCTTGATGTTCTTCCAGTTCTTCAGGTGTAAACCATATTCTGCGCACACCGTCATTTTTATGCGAACCTTCGATATAGACAAAACTGCCGCTTTGTAGTTCGTCTATTCCTATATGAGAAACACACACGCCGGATTCGATTGATAAGTGCACTGGGGTATTTGCCTGATTACTTTGGGGAAAAATAAACATATTCTTAACATGTCTCATGATCTCTTCTAGCATGTGTGTGACCTCCGATTATTACACAGTCTTAATTTTGATTCCGCTTAAGACTGCTGCTTTTAATGTGTTTTTAAGCGCTACACCTGCGACAAGTTCGACCTCGCCTTTTTTAACTGCACCTGGTGCTGTCATATCGGGCATATACGAATTGATTACTCCTGTGCCTGTTGGTGAAATTCCGTGGAATCCGTCAAGGCCTAGCGATACAGCATAGATTGATGATGTACCATCATCCCCTGTTTCTACTGTATCTACTGAGTTTGTACCGTTGTAGTATTTACCCATGTCAAGCATTGGAATACCGCCGTAGCTTTCAACCAAACGACCAAAATCGTTTGTCTCTCTGCTGTAATAGCCGGCTCTTCTTGCTGCTGCTCTTACTTTGAGTAACATATTGCTATTCATCATAAGCATTGACACATTTCCATCAACTGCATTGATCAACGCATCTAACTGGTCAAGGAACGCATTTGCATTGCTATCAAGTGCTGTGGCGCTTGATAAATCAATACTTTCCGCAGCTAATTCGCTTGATGTACCTGTTAACAGTTTTTTCAAACCGTCAAACGTATTTGTAATGTATCCCGAACCGCTTGCAGCACTTGTACCGTTAATAAC
>JAGHTZ010000011.1 GCA_018065065.1 Candidatus Equadaptatus faecalis
GCGAAGACGCAATACCCTTTGACATTGCGGACGAAATCCACGACGACGGCTATGCTGACGAAGAAACGGAAATGTTTGACAGACTCTCGCGGCTGCTTAACAGAAAAGAAATGAAACTTGCGGAACTGCTCTACGCCGGACACTCGGCAAGAGAAGTGGCGAAACGGCTCAAACTGTCCCACACGGCAGTGAACAGGCGGATAAAACGGCTGCGGGAGAAACTTGCGGGGTGGCGGGAGTTAAAAGCAATGAATAATGAAGAATGAAGAATGGCAAGCGGTAAGCAAAAAAGCCAAAAAGCCAAAAGCGGTAAGCCGGAAGCGAAAAACAACGGTGTTGACAATTTTCAAATTGCCGTTATAATCTCGGTTGAAGGTTGTTGCCGGTCGACAGACGGTCAGCCCTCAGGAGTACGGTCTATAACCGCTTACCTATCTTGGGCAGAAGGGGCGGTTATTTTTTTGCGCTTTTTGAATTTCTTCCGACACTGTAACCGAGGGCAAATGCAGCAATGCACAGGCTCATAACAGAAACGAAATCAGTTTCAAACATTCGCATCACCCCCTCACAATGGAGTTATGAAGCAAACTCCGAGGGAGACCGCCTGCCGTCGTAAACCGGCAACTAAAAATATTATAGCACGTTGAAGAAGATTTGTCCGTTTGATAAAGACACTGTTATGAAGTGTCAAGCACGGAATGACGAAAAAAGAAGCAGTAAACTGGAAGCATTAAGCAAAAAATCCCCGTCACGCGTGCCCCGGAGGGGTATTCCGCGCGAAGCAACGCGGAGGCGCGGAATCCAGCGGCTTTCGCGAGCAACGGGAGCGCTATTAACGACACTGGATTCTGCGCTGCAGAACGAAGAACGAAGAACGAAGAACCAAAAAATCTTTGTCTTGCTGCATGGAGCGAAGCGGAAGTGCAGGGTCCAGCGGCTTAAAATCTCCGTCTCCCTGCGAAGCCCGAAGGGCTTGCGCAGGGTCCAGCGGCTTTACGGGCAAAGCCCGTTGGGTTTTAGAAGAAAAAGACACTGGATTCCGTGTCAAGCACGGAAAGACGGACAAAAAAGGAATGTTTTAACTTCAAACGTCCGCTTCAGCGGACACCGCAATTGGTTTTTATGGTAATTGTATTTTATAGTAATTGGTTTTTTGGGTCATTGGTTCTTTTGGTAATTGGTTTTTTTAAACCCTCGGCAACAATATTACACAACCTCATATAAGTGTAATTTAACAAATAGATAAAGCTACAAAGTTATAGGGCAACAAAAATTCAAATTTCCTTAAAGGGAGAGGATAACAATGTTAAGAACAAAAATCAGAAAGATAGCAGCAGTCCTAATGCTTGTATCGTTCATCTTCGCGACGGTATCGCCTGCGATGGCACTAACGCCGGGCGGACTAAAGAAGATAACGGAGATAGAGGGCGGCGGCGGAGCATCTAAGAATATTGGTACTGAGACTGACCCTGTTTGGGTTGCTTCAGACAATGCCAAAACCATCTACTTCGGCAACTACTGGCAGACCCTGAAAAGCGGGGCACCAAGCGCCTCAGAGGACTTGCGCGACTACAACTACGAAGGCATAAAATGGCGAGTGCTGTCAAACGACCAGACCGGCACAGGAACAAAACAGGTATTCCTTATGTCCGACCAGGGGCTGTACGCAGACCAGTTTAACAGCAGTGTACTCATGGGCAATAAGTGGAGCACGTCGGAAGTTCGTGCGACGCTGACAGGTTTGGAGTTGGGAGCGGCAAGCAACACGGTAGAATACGCTGACCTTAACACACCAAGCTTTGCTTACGATGCGTTTAACGCGAAAGAATATGCGGCGATAGCGGACACGACACACACGGCGGGAGGAGACTGTACAGGCAAAGACATAGAATCCACAGACAAACTCTTCCTGTTGAGTTACGAAGAAGTGAACAACACAGACTACGGCTTTGAAAACACGGATTTATGTATGCCAAGCGACACAAGAAGAGCGCCTGCGACAGAAATGGCGCAGCACGTGAAAATGTACGGCAACACAAAGGCGGCTGACGTCGATGATGGTAATTCGTATTGGTGGCTGCGCTCGCCCGGCGACGGCTTCGACTTTGCGTACGGCGTCATTGAGGACGGCGTAGTCATCTACGACCACGACATGTCCGACGACTTCTACGTCGACTACGCCGTTGTCGCCGCCCGTGCGGCTTTAAACCTGAATCAGGAATCGGTTTTGCTTTTATCCGCCGCCGTAGGCGGCAAGGGTGCCGACGCTTGCGTCGGCGCGTTTGGTTTGGACAACACGTATGAAGGCGAAAACGGCTGGAAACTGACGCTGAAAGACGCGTACAACGCAACGACAAATCCGACAGGTATAAAAGCGCCGACAAACGTGAGCGTGACGCAGACGATGACCGGCGGTGTTGACGCTCTCGCGGAAGCGGCAGACGAAGGCGGAACGATTGACCTGACAAGCGGCGTAACCGTTGAATACAGCGCTCCCGTTGTGAAATACACGGCACAGGCGATAACAGACGGAAAAGCAAACTACGTATCCGGCATAGTTGCGAATAGCGCCGGAGACTACGTCAACTACGCTAAAATATCAGACCAAGCGTCTGAAACAGGCAAAGAAGTAGGCTTCGGAACACTTGCCGACGGCACGTACAAAATGTACGTCTATGCCGAACAGGCAAACGGCGACAAAGAAACAGACTACGCCTCAGACTTCAGCAATACGGACGGCTATGAATTTACGAAAGGTTCAACAACAGCCTACGAAGGCACACTCAGCACAGGCTACGCGACAAAAGCCCTTACCGCCAACCTCGGCGGAGACTTCAACCTCTCATTTGAAAACGATACCTACAACACAGGCGTAACTGTAGGCGAAGGCGAAACGGGCACAATCACCGCAGACGCTACAGGCGGAACAACGCTGACGGGAAAAATAACCGTTGAAGAAAACGCGACACTCACCACGGCGAACAAATTTACGCTCAAAGGTGACAACACAGTTGACGGAACAGTAACAGGCGGCGCCCTCACAATAGCCGGAGGAAAAACAACCGTAAACGAGACGGGAAGCATAGAAAACGACGTAACGATACAAACGGCGGGCACGGTCAAAGCCGAAGGCAAAATAGCCAACGCCACGGTAAAAGAGGGCGGAACGCTTGAACTCAACGCGGACAAATACGGAGTAACCGGCGGTGTTGAAAATGCGGCGCTGGACGGCGGTACCCTCAACCTTACAGGCGGTACACTTACAAAAGCCGTAACAGGCGGAAACCTTAACGTCAACGGCGACGTAACGTCAAAAGCAGACTACATAGCCGGAGACACAAACACCGTAACCGCAGACAACATTCTTACCTTATCCGCCGGCGCACTCGCTAAAGCAATAACCGGAGAAGGCACAACAAAAATCGCCGGAGATGTAACAACAAACGCCAAAGTTTCAACCACAGCCTACACCATAGGAACGGCAGGGAATCTTACGACCGATGCGCAGTATATAGGTACTGCCATAGACAACAGCGGTATTGTCAATCTTACCGCCGGAACGCTTACCAAAGCAATAACCGGCGAAGGCACAACGAAAATCGCCGGAGATGTAACGGCAGAAGCAGCCATTGCCACAGTCCTGACAGTTGACACAGCGGGCGAACTCACAACGTCAGCGGACAACCTCGGCGGAGACGTAACTAACAGCGGTACCCTCAATCTTACCGCCGGAACGCTTGCCAAAGCAATAAGCGGAGAAGGCACGACAAAAATCACCGGAGACGTAACGGCAGAAGCAGCCATTGCCACAGCCCTGACGGTTGACACAACGGGCGAACTCACAACGTCAGCGGACAACCTCGGCGGTGACGTAACCAACAGCGGTATTGTCAACTTCACAGGCGGTACGCTTGCAAAGAACTACACAAGCACAGGCACGACAAACTTCAAAGACAAAACGACGTTCAGCGGCGAAGTCAGCCTGACGAACTCAACAGTTAACTTCTACCTAGACGGGTTCAAAGCGGGAGACACGATAGTAACCTCAGACAAAGCGGTTGCGTTGGATAATGCTGAAATCGGACTGTATCAGATAATAGATACGGAACACAAACTGACGCAGAAAGGCGACAAAATCACACTCATAAGCAGCGCTGAAGGCTACGGCTACACAGAAGAAGCCCCCAACCTTATTGACGTACAGGGTGGAATGGTAGAAGACACCTACGGCGTGTACCAAAGCACAACAGGAGCGCTTGAAGCTGCATATATTGAAAGCGGACTCATAGACCAGACAAAATCCTTCAGCGAAGCAAGACTGGCAGGCTCAGCGGCAATAAACAGCGCAAGCGACCTTGTAGCCT
Source organism: Candidatus Equadaptatus faecalis (assembly GCA_018065065.1). NCBI lineage: Bacteria > Thermotogati > Synergistota > Synergistia > Synergistales > Synergistaceae > Candidatus Equadaptatus > Candidatus Equadaptatus faecalis. The sequence goes on from JAGHTZ010000011.1 coordinate 4,365, forward strand.
CAGCCGTAATAGAAAACGCGACAGCTGAAGCAAAAGACTGGGAAGCCTTTGCGGCGATACAGGGCAGCCACAGCCGTTATGAAACAGGCAGCCACATAGACCTCAACAGCACAAACGTTGCGGCGGGACTCTC
>JAGHTZ010000012.1 GCA_018065065.1 Candidatus Equadaptatus faecalis
GGTCAGGCAGACGTATTATTTACTGTGTACTTTTATTTATGTTCAGCGATTTACACGCTGACGTTTGAATGTTAAAATAAGCGAGCGGACAGGAAGTCCACGGATATATTGTGTATCAGGAAGGTATGCAGTTTCCCCTGAAGGGAATTTGTGTACTTTCTTTTTTTGTCGGAGTCAGTATATGAAGCTTGAAGAATTTTTTGCCGGAAACAAAAAGACTGCGATAGCGTATTCGGGAGGAACCGATTCCTCTTATCTGTTGTATGCCGCACGCAAATGCGGTGCTGATGTACATCCGTATTTTGTCAAAACTGCTTTTCAGCCCGACTTTGAACTTGACATCGCGAAAGAAATCGCAAATTTTCTGAACGTGCCTCTTACAGTGCTTAAAGCCGATATACTTGCCGACAAAGAAATTGTGTCTAATCCTGAAAACCGCTGCTATCTGTGCAAAAGGAATATGCTGTCACTGATTTTGCGAGCTTCGTTAAAAGACGGCTGTACTGTTCTTGCGGACGGTACGAATGCTGATGACAAATTTGACGAACGTCCCGGAATGAAGGCGCTTTTGGAACTCGGAATACGCTCTCCGCTGCGCGAAGCCGGGCTGACCAAGGAACGCATTCGCTGTCTTTCAAAAGAAGCCGGACTGCCCACATGGAATATATCGTCATATTCCTGTCTTGCCACAAGAGTCAGAACGGGGGGAAAACTAACGGCTGCTTTGCTTGAAAAACTTGAGGCGGCAGAAAATAAACTGCGCGGCGCAGGTTACGCTGATTTCAGAATAAGAACTGACGGAAGTTCTGCGCGGCTGATTGTGTCAAGAGCACAGCTTGAACGTGCCATGACTGAGGAAACGCTGCTTTGCTCAGAGCTGGAAAAATATTTTGATACCGCAAGTCTTGACAGGGAGGGAAGATAAATGGAAGCTGCTGAACTCAGAGAACTGCTGCAAAACGTAAGAGAAAAGAAAACCTCTGTTGAAGAAGCCGTTATGAAACTGAAGACAGCCCCGTTTGCCGAGCTTGATTTTGCAAAGCCTGATTTTCACAGGGGGATCAGAAACGGCGCGGGGGAAGTGATATACGGGGAAGGAAAAACCACGGAACAGATTTTGGCAATAGTCTCAAAGCTGTATGAGAGCGGACAGAAAGCAGTCCTTATTTCACGCCTTTCCAAAGAAAAAGCGGAAAAAATCGGCAGAAAGTTTGAAATAACTTACTCCGAAACAGCGCGTACCTGCACTCTCGGAAAAATAAAAAAGGCTGACGGTGCAGGAAAAATTGTAATTGCCTGCGCAGGTACAAGCGATTTGCCTGTTGCGGAAGAGGCGCGTCTGACAGCCGAATTTTTCGGAAACGAAGTCGTCTGTCTGTACGACGTCGGTGTTGCGGGGCTTCACAGGCTTCTCGCACATCTGGAGGAGTTGATGTCGGCGAGGGCAATAATAGCTATAGCCGGTATGGAGGGAGCTTTGGCAAGTGTTATAGGCGGTCTTGCGGAATGTCCGGTTATTGCCGTTCCTACAAGCGTCGGCTACGGAACGTCTTACGGCGGTATTTCGGCGCTGCTTGCAATGCTTAACTCATGCGCAAGCGGGGTTTCTGTCGTTAACATTGACAACGGTTTCGGCGCAGCCTATCAGGCGAGCCTTATAAATCATCTGGGGGCATAACAACATGAAGATAATATATCTTGAATGCAGTATGGGCGCTGCCGGCGATATGCTTGGGGCGGCACTTTACGAACTTCTTGACGACAGCGGCAAAGCGGAATTCCTCAAACGCATGAGTACGCTTGAAAAATTTGGCGTAACAGTATGCGCCGAAAAAGCCAAAAGCTGCGGAATTTCGGGTGCACGCCTCGCAGTTTCGGTAAATGGCATTGAAGAAGACGAATATATTATGAAACACGCACACGGACACATGCATGAACACGGTCCGGAGCATCCGCACAAACACAGTGCGCTGCACGGCATTAAACATGTAATATCAGAATTGTCTCTGCCTGAAAGCGTAAAAAACAATGCCGCGGAAATATACGGACTGATTGCAGATGCCGAGAGCAGGGCACACGGCTGCAAAGTGAACGAAGTGCATTTCCATGAAATCGGCTCACTTGATGCGGTCGCCGACATTGTTTCTGTCTGTATGCTTCTTGAAATGCTCGGCGCGGAAAAAATCTACGTTTCGCCGGTTCGTACTGGCTACGGACAAATTAAATGCGCCCACGGAATTCTTCCTGTCCCTGCACCGGCAACTGCGTATCTGCTTGAAGGCGTTCCTTGCTTTGCGGGAGGTATTGAAGGCGAATTCTGTACGCCTACAGGGGCTGCTCTTCTGAAATATTTCACAGTGGATTTTGAGCAGAGACCGCCGATGACGATACTGAAAACAGGCTACGGAATGGGAACAAGAAAATATGAAGCAGCAAACTGCGTGAGGGCATTTTTAGGTGAAACCGAAGAAAACGCGGGTGACGTTGCGGAGTTGTGCTGCAACATAGACGACATGACTTCGGAAGAACTTGCTTTTGCCGCAGAAGAGCTGTTGTCAGCAGGGGCGCTGGACGTTTATACGACGCCGATAGTTATGAAAAAAGGGCGTGCGGCATTTATGCTGACCTGTATGTGTGACGCGGACAAAAGAGAAGAACTGCTGAAGCTTATTTTCAAGCATACGACAACGCTTGGTATTCGAGAATACCGCTGCAGAAGATGGAAAATGTCGCGGACTGAATACGTTTGTGAAACGCGTTTTGGAAAAGTCAGACTAAAAAAGTCCAAAGGCTGCGGATGTGTCAGAGAAAAAGCGGAATACAAAGATTTGGCAAGGCTTGCACGTGAAAATAACGTATCGCTTCGTGAAGTGCAGAAAGAAATTAAGTGACAAAAATGAACTGAAGTATTAAAATACAGTTGCCGGCAGGAAGCCGGCGGCAGAAAAGGTTAGTATGATACAAGACACGGTACGTCAGAAGGCGTGCGTTTCCGTTCAGAAGAACGGAAACGGCGCTTTCTTTATTTTTAGGGAGGGATTTTTATGGCATGTTTCATCGTTCCGGCAACCGAAGCGGTTGTATCAAAACTTATCTCTGAAAGTGCGGAAAAACAGGGGAAAATATCCTTTTCACACAAACTTGGCTGGCTTACAAAACTTCTCACCGGCGGCTCTGTGCTGCTTGCCTTTGAGCATTTCTGGCACGGCGAAATAGTTCCGTTTACACCGTTCCTTACGGCGGGCAGAGAGAAAATGTTTGCTGAAATGTCAACTGCAGGCGTATGCATGGCGCTGCTCTGCACGGCAGTCTGGTGCGCAATGCTTGCGGTATGCGCCGTTTACGAAAAACGGCAGGCTGAATCAGTCCGTTAATGACGCTGTTGATTGCCATTTTTGCCTCTGTTGTCTCCACCGTGGTGTGGTACAACGGTAAAAACGAGCTGCGGGTTGACATACTCTGCTGGATGTTCTGGGGCGCATCACTGATGTGGTTTGTCGATGCCTGTTTTGAATACTCGGAACTTGGAACGACATACTTCACGCCGGAACCGGCGGTAATGCTGAACGATGCCTTTCTCGGACTTTACGTGACGGCTCTTGCCCTTGTAATATGGGTTGTTTACCTGCTGATCAAAGATCCTAAGGGAACAATCAGGACAAGACTGTTCGGGAAAAAGTAATCTGCTATAATATTCTCTGAAAAAAGCAAAGGGGAATATGCAATGAAAATAGTTGTTGTTGACGCGCAGGGCGGAGGAGTCGGAAAACAGCTTGTAGCAGGAATAAAACTTGCGCTTCCGTCTGCGGATATAACCGCCGTCGGGACAAACTCCATAGCGGCTACCGCAATGCTCAAAGCCGGTGCAGACCGTGCCGCAAGCGGGGAAAATCCTGTTATTGTTGCCTGCAGGACTGCGGACGTTATAGTCGGGCCGGCGGCGATAGTTATTGCCGACGCGCTTTTGGGCGAAATAACGCCGAAAATGGCACAGGCAATAGGGCAGAGCAAAGCGAAAAGAATACTGATACCCTTTAATCACTGTGAAAACGTAATTGTAGGAATAAGCGACAAGGGACTTGGCAGACTGATACAGGAAGCAGTCGAAGAAGTTAAAAAATTACAGAAATAATTACAATGCAACCAGGAAGGTGTGCGGTTTTCAAGAATGAAAACCGCGTTTTATTGTGCAGCTGCTGACGGCTGACGGGAGGAAAAAAATATGAAAAAGGTTGTATTGTGCTTAATTTTTATACTTTGCTGCTCAGGTACGGCATTTGCTTCGGATTCTTTTGCACGACTGCCGGAAGCTCATTGGGCGTATGATGCTGTCAGGCAGCTTGCAGCTGACGGAATAATATCCGAAAGCATTGCAGACGGACAGACTGTGACACGTTACGAAATTGCGTCTGTAATCGCAAAAGCCGCCGACAGAGTTTCATCAGGTCATTGCGAAGAACGAAGTGCTGCTATGCTCAAAAAGCTTGCTGCAGAATTTAAAGAAGAACTGACTGCTCTTGCCGTTAATACTGAAAAAATCGACAAACGGCTGGTCAAAATCGAAAATGGAAGCGGCAGCTGGAATTTATCCGGCACTTGTATGTTTGACGCTGTGCGCAGTCAGGAAGGCGGCTGGGCAAACACCGGCATGAAAAACGAATGGCGCAAAGAGCAGATGTATCTTTATCTTACCCGCCGGATAAATGAAAATACCTCCTTTTATTCAGAATTCCGTATGGGAGCTGACGGTGCAGGCTCTGAAAATTCAGAGGCAGGTATGGGAGACATATCTGAACACATGCTCACACATTTTTACATTGATACTGTTATTCCTGAGTGGAACGTTGACGCGCGTATAGGACGGTTCGGAGTTGATTTTGAAGAAGAATACGGACTTTTTTCAGATAACGACGTGATATTCGGACATTTCAGACTTGACGGTTTCAGACTGCAAAAACGATTTAACAAGCTTTGCGCGACTGCAATAATCGGTCGCAACAGAAGAACGGACGATGATAATGCCGATTTCAGAGACCATGACAATTTTAGAACCCATACTGTTTTGGATCTGAAATATCAGCCGAACGAAAGAATTTTTTTCGGTGCAACAGGTTATTGGTTCCTTGGCAATGATGCACCGAAAGACTTTGTCGAAATGAACGGCAATACCGAAGAAAGCACCGGTGCAAAAGACTGGGACACAAAAACTTATGCCGGATATTTCGGCTGGGAATTTATGCAGGGTGCAAAGCTTATAGGGGTTTGTTATCGGCAGAATAACGGAAAAACTGTTGCCGGAGACTATAAAGACAATCCCGTGTCATGGAAGGTCGTGGCTGATCTCGGTCAGGATTTGCTGAAATTCGGTTCTGTCTGGCTTGAATACAACAGACATGACAATAATTTCTGGAACACATATTACGACCGCTATGCAATAGCGGGAAGCGCTCACTGCTCCGTAGGCGACAATATGCCTATTAATGGCGAAAGCACAAACTTTATCTTTGCAAGACTTGAACGCGAATGGAATCACAAATTTACAACAGGCATACGCTATGCTCATGCAGATTACGGAACGCCTGGTTATGACAATACGTACGAACTTGGCGCGTATGCAGCATGGAAAATGAATTCTGCCATTTCATTTACACTTTACTTTGACCATTTTGACTACGGAAACAGCAGAGTACAGTCCCCCGTGTTAAAATACGGCGCTGACAACGTAATTATGCTGCGAACGTCTGTTGAATTTTAAAGCAGCTGACAGTGTTTGCCGATAATTGATATGCCGGACGTAAAGCGGATGTTTATGTCCGGTGTGCTTTTTTAGTGTATAATTTAAGCGGAAATAACGGGAGGCGGATAGAATGGAAGCAAGGGAACTTGTAATTATAGGTGCCGGTCCTGCGGGGCTGACCGCAGGGATTTACGCAAAAAGATCCGGACTTGACGTTGTTGTTCTTGAAAAAGGCGCTGTCGGAGGGCAGATAAATCTTACCGACAAAATCTCCAACTGGCCTGGTGTTGAGAGCACAAGCGGCATGGAGCTGTCTTCTTCGTTCAAAAAGCATGCTCTTGCGCTCGGCGTTGAAATAAGAGACTGTGAAGTTTCTTCCGTCTGCTCTGACGGAGAAAACAAAATTATAGAGACAAACAAGGGTATTATATCTGCCAAAGCGCTGATAATTGCGACCGGTGCCCGTTTCAGAAAACTCGGCTGTCCGGGTGAGGCGGAATATACCGGTGCAGGCGTTAGCTATTGTGCGGTGTGCGACGCGGCATTTTTTGAAGACCTTGAGGTAGCCGTTATCGGCGGCGGAAATGCCGCGGTTGAGGAAGCCGAATATCTTACAAATTTTGCTTCCAAGGTTTATCTGATACACAGGCGCGGCGAGTTCCGCGCGGACAAATCCGCTGTTGACGCTGTGCTTGGCAATGAAAAAATTGTGCCGGTTATGAATACTGTTGTTGAAAGTATTGACGGAGACGAAGGTTTTGTCAGCTCATTAAAAATCAAAAATCTGATTGAAAACACTGTTTCGCAGCTGCCTGTCAGCGGAGTTTTTGTGTTTGTCGGTACGGAACCGGTGCTCAGTCTGGGGCAGTTTGAAGAGAGTATCAGCAGGGATAAATCCGGATGGATAATAACGGATGACGGAATGGCGACGAATATTCCGGGCGTTTACGCAGCCGGCGACGTCAGGGCAAAGGGGCTCCGCCAGGTGGTGACGGCGGTAAGCGACGGAGCTATTTCCGCAATGTCGGCGTACAAATATATAAGAAATCCGTATTTCATCTGATAAAATACAGCTTATAGTTTGCTCATTCTTTAAAGACGCGAAATTTTCGTAACCGGAACTTTCAATTGAAGAAAACAGGAGGTGGGTGCGGTGAGGTGCTGTACAAAAGCAGTTTTGTCCGCTATTCTTCTTGTTTTTTGCGCTCTGCCTGTTTATGCCTCCGCATCGCCTGAACCTACCGAAAAGACGATAGAAAAAGAAATCAGAATGGGGCGTAAATATACGGCGGAGGTTGAAGCTTCAATGTCGCGCCTTGTTGACGTTGAGCTTGAAAAAAAGCTTGCGCACATAGCCAACCGCCTTATACCGCAGATGTCCCGTCTGCTTCATTACGAGGTGCGCGTTCTTAAGGCGGACGAGATGAACGCTTTTTCGCTCCCCGGCGGCTATACCTACATTACCACGGGAATGCTTGACGCGCTTAAAACCGATGACGAAATCGCCGCTGTGCTTGCACACGAATTTGTCCATGCGGACAGGGCTCACGTGCTTGTTCAGACGGCAAAAAATTCTAAACTCAATGTAGTTTCAATAGCCGGAATTTTAGCGGCGGTCGCGGGGGCTGGGGCAGGCGCCGCCATTGTCGGCAGCGCTCTTCAGACCGCTATGGTTAATTCCTACACGATAGAGCTTGAAAAGGAAGCCGACGAACGCGGTATAGAGGCGCTTTACAATGCAGGCTACAACCCCTCTGCGATGCTTGTTCTCATGGAACTGCTTAAAGAAGAAACCATACGCACCCGTTCATATTCGCAGCTCGGCATTTATCAGACACACCCCGAAGAAGAGGAACGCATTGCCTCTGCCCTTGCATACATGAAAAGCCGCGGAATACGCGTTGAGAGAAAGAAGATAAATTCTGTCCTGCAGTTTGAAATAAAAGAATCCCTGCCGCTTGAAAAACTTTACCTCAACGTTGACGGAATCAATATCGTAACGCTTCCCATGACTGTCTCCAACGAAGAATTTCTGCAGCGCCTTAAGTCCGTGCTTGAACGCAGTATAGAGCTTGAGCTTGCACCGTTTGACTTTTACATAATGGATACAGAGATTGGCAAGGCTCTTGCCGTTCTCGGTTCTGTGATTGTCTATGCCAAAGAACTGCCGGAGGGTGCTCCGTCGCTTCAGCAGATACGCGACACCGTGAATGCCCACCTTATAGAACTGCGCGGCAGAAATCCGTTCACCGATTATTTCCTGTAAAATTAATGTCATAAAAATTTTTAGGAATTTTTGGGACAAAAACAGTTTTTTCCTGTTAAAATAATATAGCAGGGGAGGAATGTCTCATGTATGTTTCTTTGTACAGGCGCTACAGACCGCAGAATTTTTCCGACGTCGTAGGACAGTCGGCGGCGGTGTCCGTGCTTCAGCAGTCACTTAACGAAAACAGAATAGGGCACGCGTATCTTTTTTCAGGTCCGAGAGGCTGCGGAAAAACGTCAGTTGCCCGTATTCTTGCCAAGGCTCTGAACTGCCTTTCCCCGAAAGAAAACAGCGAGCCGTGCTGCGAGTGCGCAAACTGCACGTCAATAGCCGCAGGCGAGCATCTTGACGTAATTGAAATAGACGGAGCGTCCAACCGCGGCATAAACGAGATTCGCGATTTGAAATCGCGCGTCAATCTTAAGCCGCTTAACGCAGTCTATAAAATATATATCATAGACGAAGTACACATGCTTACGGAGCAGGCGTTTAACGCGCTGCTCAAAACGCTTGAAGAACCGCCTTCAAACGTTGTTTTCATGCTTGCGACGACTGAACCGAACAAGGTGCCCGTTACGATACGCTCACGCTGCCAGCATATTCCGTTCCACAGAATTTCAATGTCTGACCTTGTAAAAAGAATTTCTTTCATCTGCGGGAAAGAGGGCATTGAGGCCGAAGCCGAAGCTGTATGGGAAATCGCGCGTCAGGCTGACGGAGCTCTCCGCGATGCATTGTCAATTACGGAGCAGGCGGTTGCCCTCGGCGGCGGAGCTCTTACGGTTGAAAGCCTGAAAGGGCTGCTTGGCGGAAGCAGCAGAACAGAACTTGAAATGCTTGTTACAGAGCTGCGCACGGAGCCTGAAACGGCGGCAAAGCGCCTGCACGAGATTTTCAGCCGCGGCGTGTCCGTTGAAACATTTGCGGAAACTTTGTTCAATTTGTACAGGGATTTATGGATGTTCTCGCTTTGGGGCGAAAACAGCTTTAACGCCGTTGAGGCTTCCGAAGCGGAGCATGACTATATTCGCCGCGAAGCCGCGAACTGGACGAGCTCACAGCTTAAGGCTGCCTGTATGTTCTGCAACAAGCTTATGCCGCGTGCAAAATACGGAATGAAAACTGAAATTTTCTCAGGTCTTATTCTGCTCGGTCTGGGCGGAATAAGTGAAAACGAAGAACAGATAAAAGAGAACGAAGAACAGATAAAAGAAAACGCAGAACGAAGAACGCAGAACGAAGAACAGGTAAAAGAGAACGAAGAACGAAGAACGAAGAACGAAGAACAGGTAAAAGAAAATGAAGAACGAAGAACGAAGAACGAAGAACAGGTAAAAGAGAACGAAGAACAAAGAACGAAGAACGAAGAGCTGGTAAAAGAGAACGAAAAAGTCAGAGCTGATAACGAAGAAACGCAAATAACAAACAGCGGGGAAGATAGAACGGAGAATAACGTTCAGCAGCAGACGGCTGACAACGATATTATTCCCTACCCGATGCCGTTTGCCAAGCCGTCTGAGAATGAGGCTTACGACGCTTCCGCTCTTTGCGAAAAGCTCGGAGGGACTTTCTCAAAGCTTGCGGAAGCGTTTCCCGAAGATAAGCTGCTGCTCTGCGCGGCTTTGCTTGATGCCGAGATAGTTAAAGACGGAGCTTCGTGGAAGCTTGCTTTTGTCAGAAACGGCAGAAACGAAAACATACTGAAAAACGCGGAAAAACAGGCATTGCTTGAAAAGGCTGTCTGCGGCGTGTTCGGTTTTGCTCCGCCGCAAAATAGAGAAGAAGCTCCTGTTCCTGAGGTTTCAAAACAGCCTGTTTTTGTTTCCGATACCGCAGACAGAACTGCCGAACCAATTTCTGCCGTTTCGGAAAATCCCCGCGGCGCGGATGCTTCCATAGACCGCATGCTTAAGCTTGTCGGAGCGGAAATACTTTACGTCGAAGAAGACAACGTTTCCGACGGTTCGGAGAGCGACAGTTAAATGACCGACAAACCGTTCGTGCATCTGCACGTACACAGCGAATACAGTCTGCTTGACGGGGCTAACAAATGCCCTGATCTTGCGAAGCGTGCCGCTGAATTCGGCATGAACGCGCTTGCTCTTACAGACCACGGCGTAATGTACGGCTGTGTTGACCTATATCTTGAATGCAACAAGGTCGGAGTGAAGCCGATTATGGGCTGCGAGCTTTACGTTGACCCTGAGGGGCACCTCTGCCAGGAGGGAAAACGCAAGAACAATCACCTTGTTCTGCTTGCCGAAAACGAAGAAGGCTATCACAACCTTATGACGCTTGTGTCGATAGCGAATACCGACGGTTTTTATTACAAGCCGAGAATAGACCACGAACTGCTTGCCAAATATCACAAGGGACTGATTGCATCTTCCGCGTGTCTTGCAGGCGAGATACCGCAGTTTATACTTTCCGGCGATGAAAAAGGCGCGGCAGACTGCGCCTGTATGTATCGTGACATTCTCGGCGAGGGAAATTTCTTCCTTGAGCTTCAGCACAACAGCGTTCCCGAACAGGCAATAGTGAATAAAAGACTTGTTGATATAGCCCGCAAGTATAATTTCCCGCTTGTAGCGACAAACGACGCTCATTACCTGAACAGGGAAGACTCAAAATGGCACGACGTTCTGCTCTGCATAGGCACGAACAGCAGCGTTGACAATCCGAACCGCTACAAATTTACAGGGGACGATTACTATTTCCGCAGTCCTGAAGAAATGTGGAACATATTCGGCAGCGAACTGCCTGAGGCGCTGATTAACACTCAGGAAATTGCCGACCGCTGCAACGTAAAGCTTGAATACGACACAGGGCATTATTATCTGCCCGAATTTCCTATACCTGAGGGAGAAACGCTTAACTCCCACCTGAAAAAACTTGCCAACGAAGGCTTGCGCAGACAGCTGAAAACCGAAAGCGTTCCGGAAGAATATCAAAAAAGGCTGGACTACGAGCTGAGCGTAATAGAGCGCATGGATTTTCCCGGCTATTTCCTTATAGTTTCAGACATTATTATGGCGTGCAAATCAAGGGGAATTCCAATCGGGCCGGGCAGGGGAAGCGCAGCAGGCTCCCTTGTCGCGTGGTCTTTGGGTATTACGGAGCTTGACCCTTTGCGTTTTGATTTGCTGTTTGAGCGTTTCCTCAATCCTGAACGAATAAGCATGCCCGATATTGATACCGACGTTTCGGACAAACAGCGCGAAGAGCTTATCGCCTACGTTGTGCAGAAGTACGGCAAGGATCATGTGGCGCAGATTATAACGTTTGACCGAATGATGATACGCGCGGCAATAACGGACGTGGGCAGAGCTTTGGATATGCCTGTGCCTGATGTGCGCAAGGTTACGAAGCTTATACCGAATACGCTGAAAACGGGTATCAAAACGATACCTGAGGCGATAAACATGGTGCCCGATTTGAAGCAGCTGTATGACAACGACCCTAAGGTAAAGCGTCTGCTTGATTTCGCTTCCCCGATAGTCGGACTTGCAAGGCACTGCGGACAGCACGCTGCGGGAGTTGTGATTACCCCGAAGCCGCTTATAGACATGGTTCCGCTCAGAAAGTTTGACAAACAGAACAGAGAACAGATAGTAACGCAGTATTCAATGGACCCTGTGGCTCAGCTGGGGCTTGTCAAGATGGACTTCCTTGGTCTGAAAACGCTTTCAATGATACAGGGAGCGCTGCGCAACATAGAACGCAACGGCAAAGGAAACATAGACATAACGGAAATCCCTCTTGACGACGAAGACACCTTCAAAATGCTGCAGAGAGGCGATACGCTTGGTGTATTCCAGCTTGAATCGGCGGGAATGACGGAGCTTATAAAAAGGCTGAAGCCTGACTGCTTTGAGGATATGGTTGCTCTTGTGGCTATGTACCGCCCCGGACCTCTTGAGAGCGGAATGGTTGAATCCTATGTCAGACGCAAGCACAACGAGGAAAAAATTCAGTATTTCCACCCTGCGCTCGAAAAATGCATGAGAGAAACCTACGGGGTTATGCTCTATCAGGAGCAGGTTATGCAGAGTGCGTCCATACTTGCGGGCTACACGCTCGGTCAGGCAGACAAGCTCCGCAAGGCAATGGGAAAGAAAAAGAAAGAGGTTATGGCGGAGCAGCGTGACAAATTCGTTGCCGGTGCGACAAAAAATAATGTTACAGCCGCGCAGGCGAACGACATTTTTGACAAAATAGAAAAATTTGCGGGCTACGGCTTCAACAAATCACATTCCGTCGCCTACGCGCTTATAAGCTACCGCACGGCGTGGCTGAAAGCGCATTATCCGGCGGAATTCCTTGCCTCTTATCTGACGAGCGTAATCGGCTCAGGCATGGAGGAACTCGGAAATTACATACGCAGGGTTCGCGACGACGGATACGAGGTTCTTCCGCCTGACATAAACGAGTCCATGGAAGAATTTTCCGCCGTGAACGGTATTATACGCCTCGGGCTCTCAGGAATAGCCAAGGCTGGCGACAAAGCAGTCGCAAGCATAGTTGCCGCACGCAGCGAAGGCGGAAACTTCAAATCGTTCTGGGATTTCTGCAAACGCGTTTCAAACGGTCAGGTGAACAAGGGCGTTGTCGAAAGCCTTGCCAAGGCGGGCGCGTTTGACAGTCTTGAGCCGAACAGGGCAAGCGTGCTTAAATCCGTGCAGCTCTTTATGGACGTTGCCGCGCGGCAGAATCAGGACAATAATCAGGGCAGTCTTTTCGTGGGGCTTGACGATGAGGCGGATATTCCGCAGCTTGTAGAAACAGAGGATTTTTCGCTGCGGGAAAAGCTTGAATATGAAAAAGAAAGCACGGGGCTTTACATTTCAGGTCATCCGTTTGACAAATTTGAAAACGTTGTTGCGCCGTACATTACCTGTCCGCTGAAAAACGCCGGACAGTGGCAGACGTCAAAAGAGCCGCTGATAACGGCAGGACTGCTTTCTTCCAGCAAGGAACGCTTCACGAAAAAAGGCGATCCGATGGGTATAATTACTCTCGAAGACGCGGTTACAAAGCTTGAGGTTGTGTTGTTCCCTAAAGTATGGGCGGTCTACAAACCGTTTCTTGTTCCGGGCGAACTCTATATAGTCAAGGGACAGCCTAAGGAAGACAGAGGCGTTTCCGTGCTTGCGGACGAAATTTATACGGAACAGGATTACAAAGAAAAACTGGCGCGGCATTTTACCGTTGTGCTTGACGAAGACAAGCTTCCGGCGGACGAAGTGTTCTTCAGGCGTTTTGTGGACGTGCTTGCAAGGCACAAAGGGAACGCCGCAGTCAGGCTTAAGCTCACCGGCAGCGAACGGAATCTTGTTTCACTGCTGCGTGTAAAGGTTGACGATACTGACGACAGCCTGAAAGAAGAACTTACGGTTCTTGCTCAGGACGCGGTAAGCTTTGAATAAAAAATTGAGGTGAGTTGAGAATGAAAGAGAACGACAGCGATTACGTAGTGGTAAAGGCACTTGAGGACGGAGTAACGGTTATCGGCGTCACGCGCGGTACGGAAAACAAATTCCTGCATACCGAAAAGCTTGACGACGGTGAAGTCTGGATTGCACAGTTTACCGAAAACATTTCGGCGATGAAAATCCGCGGTAAAGCGGTCATACAGTCCAAACACGGGGAAATATGCAGCGGAAAATGAACCCTGCCGGAACATGCGCCTGTCTTTAGTGCGGCATAGTTTGCGTGTTTTGCGGATTGTGGATATAACAGAATTTTTTAACTGATTTTGCGAGGTGGTTGGATGTCCTTTATCAGCCTGCGCTGGCAGGATATACCGGATATTCTTATAGTAGCTTTTATTATATACAGGGTGCTGCTGCTTTTTGCGGGAACCCGCGCCATGCAGCTTTTGCGGGGGATCATGATTATAGGCTTGATCGGCGCCCTTGCCAACGTTCTTGAATTCCGTACGCTGTCATGGGTCATCAGCCATCTGCTCGGAGCGTTTATTATAGTCATTCCCATTCTTTTCCAGCCGGAGCTTCGCCGCATTCTTGAAGAACTCGGCAAAGGAAGAATTGTCACGTCATTTGACGAAGAGAGCGTAAGAAAAAAATCGAAGCAGCTTGTGGATGCCCTCATGTACTGCAAGCTTAACAAAATAGGCGTACTCTGCGTTCTGCAGAGAAACACGGGGCTGAAAGAAATATGGCGCACTGCCGTGCCGCTTGAGGCGGAAATCACCAACGAACTTCTGGTATCTGTTTTTTGGCAGGGCACGCCTCTTCATGATGGTGCGGTTGTTCTTAATCAGGACAAAATAATAGCCGCAGGCTGCTATCTGCCGCTTTCGGAAAAAACTAACCTGTCGCACTGGTACGGTACAAGGCACAGAGCAGCGCTCGGCGTCACGGAAATGTCGGACGCGATAGCGCTGGTTGTTTCCGAGGAACGCGGCGAAATAACCGTTGCGGTCGCAGGCCGACTGTCTAAGCCTCTGAGCAGCGAACAGCTTGCCAGAATATGCAGCCACTATTTTGAATACGGCGGAAGAGACATGAGCTTTATGACACGTATGCAGAACGAAATTCATCAGCCGAAAAACACGGGAGCGGCGGACAATGATTAGAGCGCTTGAAAAAATCAGGGAAGAACTGCGTCTGCTTGACTATTCCTTTACCGGCCGCGACCTGACTAACAGAAAAGATCCGAACCATGCCAAATCAAGGCTGATTTTTGCCTGTATCTCAATGATTGCGGCGCTTGTTCTGTGGAGTTTTGTAGCGTGGAACGGAAACGGTGAAATAACGCGTACGGTTAAGGTTCCGCTTAATTACTCACACCCTGCACAGGGTATGGCAGCTTTCAGAAACACGGAAAGCGTTACCGTAAAAATAGCGGGGAACATGGCGCAGCTTTCAAAGCTCGACAAAACCGAGCTGACGGCAGATGTCGATATATCTGACATTGCATCAGGCAAATACAGCCTGCCCGTAAACGCTACCTCTCCCGCAGGCACCAGAGTTGTTTCCTGTGTTCCTCAGTTTGTTGAAGTCGAACTTTACAAAAAAAGCGAGAAAAATTTCCGTGTCAGGATAAAGCCGGTGGGACCGGAAGCGGAAGAAACTGAACAGTTCGCCGCGGAGATACTTCCGGCGGCAGCGTCTGTCAGCGGTCCGCGCAACGAACTTGCAAAGGTCGGCAGTGTTGAGGCGAGAGTTCCGACCGACGTTCTTGAAGCAGGAAAAACCTATACGGCAGAACTGACGGCGGTGGACATCGACGGAAGCCCTGTCCAGAGAGTTGTTATAAATCCGAAAACAGTAGTCGTGAAGCCCGAACTTCAGCGTGAGGGGACTGCCGTGCCTCTTAAAGCTGTACTGCACGGGCAGCCTGCTGCCGGCTACGAAATAAGCTCGGTAAAACTTACTCCTGAACGTGTTAACGTCACAGGAGAACAGACTGTCATAGAGGGACTTCATTTTATAGAACTGCCTGCGGTAGACATAACAGGAATAAAAGAGGATCTTTACACTATTCTTCCGCTTACGCTTCCTTCATCCCTGTCAGGAGTCAGCCTCGCCGGTACTGACAGCGTCAGAATTGACATTACCCTGAAAAAAGGACTTGCGTCGAAAGTGTATGCCGGAGTGCCTGTCAAGGTTTCAGGCGCAAAGCCCGGCGACAGATGGATATGTTCGCCTGCAAAGATTTCCGTTTCTGTTGAAGCGTCGCGCTCCCTGCTTGACGTAGCCACAGAGCAGCCGTGCGAAATAGTTGCGGACGTTACAAGCATTGTTTCAGACAGCATAAAACTTCCGCTGATAGCCCAAAACGTAAAAAAAGGCATCAGGGTAGTAAGAATAGAACCTGACGAAGCAATTCTCAAAAAGGAAAAATAAACCGAAAGGGGCAGGAATATGACAGTCAGACGTTATTTTGGAACAGACGGAGTCAGAGACATAGCCAACCTCGGAAATATGACGCCGGAATTTGCATACAGGCTTGGCCGCGCTTACGTGCTGTTTGTTCTCGGGAAAGGTTTTGAAAAGCCCGAAATTGCGGTGGGAAGAGACACGCGCCGTTCAGGAAACATGATTGAAGATTCTTTGTGTGCAGGAATGATGTCGGCAGGCGCCGGCGTTTGCAGACTCGGTGTAATCCCTACGCCGGGCGTGAGCTTTGTCCTGTCGCACAATAATTTTGCAGGGGGTGCCGTTATCAGCGCCTCTCATAATCCTGCGGAATACAACGGAATAAAATTTCTTGACGAAAACGGCTTTAAGCTTACTGATGAAGACGAAATTGCCATTGAAGACAAACTGCTCGGCCGCGGCGGACATCCGACAGGAGAGGGCGTCGGCGTATCCCGCTGCGGAAAACAATACGTGGAAGAATACACGGAAGCTCTTAAAAAAGTTATCGGAAGCATATCGGACAAAACTCTGCCTCTGACAATAGACGCGGCGAACGGCGCCGCCTCGGCATTTGTGGAACCGATATTCAAAGACTGGCGGGCTCCTGTCTGCTTCGGCGCGAACAAACCTGACGGGCTGAACATCAACAGCGGGGTTGGAGTTACCCACATGGATTATCTCTGCGCAGAAACGGTTAAAAACGGTTCCGCCGCAGGCATAGCCTACGACGGTGATACGGACAGGGTACAGCTCTGCGACTCAAAAGGAAGAACCATTGACGGTGATATTATTCTTTGGGTCGTAGGCCGCTGGCTGCATAAAAAAGGCACTCTGGGAAGCGGGGTAACAGCAACCGTTATGAGCAACATGGAGCTTGAAGACCTGCTTGCGAAGGAAAGCATTAAGGTTTTCCGCTGCGGTGTCGGAGACCGTTACGTGCTTGACACCATGCGCAGGGAAGGAAGCCGTCTCGGTGGGGAACAGTCGGGGCACATCATAGCGCTTGACTACGCAAACACTGGTGACGGACTCTATTCGGGAGCGTTGTTCCTTACAGCTGTCGCCGAGCTTGGCGAAGACATCTCCACCCTTTACGACCGTTTTGAAAAATATCCCCAGATACTGCGCAACGTGCGCATAAAAAACAGGGGAGCCGTTATGAGCAGTCCGGAGGTGGAAGAAGCATCGGCAAAAGCAAAAGAAATGCTTGGCAGCAAAGGCAGAATGCTGCTCAGACCGTCAGGTACGGAACCGCTTATCAGAATATTCGTTGAATCACGTGATACTGAACTGATGCACGACGTTGCCGACCTGCTTGAAAAAGCAATACTGAAAAGCATGGAGAATTAGCATGGACAAACTTGAAGTTGCAATATTTCCGGTAGGAGGCGTTGGAACGCGTTTCCTGCCGGCGACAAAAAATATGCCGAAGGAAATGATGCCGCTTCTCAACCGCCCGCTGATACAGTGGGGTGTTGAAGAAGCCGTAAATTCCGGCTGCACGAACGTTATAATAGTTACCGGCGAAGGCAAGGAAGCGATAAAAGCGCACTTCAGCCGCTCCTTTGAACTTGAAGCGTTTCTGACGGCGCACGGCAAAGAAAAATACAGGGAAATTGTTTCATCAATACCTGCTCTTGCGCGTTTCAGCTTCGCCAAACAGCCGCAGCCCCTTGGGCTCGGACACGCGGTACTCTGCGCAGAAAGGCTCTGCAAAGAACGCCCGTTTGCTCTTTTTCTTCCCGACGACGTAATGCTTGCGGACAAACCTGTTACTGCTCAGCTTGAAGCGGTAAGACAAAAATACGGCGGTTCTGCCATAGCCCTGCAGAAAGTTTCGGACGAAGACACGCAGCGCTACGGAGTGGTTGACGCTGAAGAAATCGAACCCGGAGTGTACAAAATAAAATCGCTTGTTGAAAAGCCGAAGGCCGGTACGGCACCGTCCAACCTTGCGGTTATGGGACGCTACGTGCTTTCTCCCGCGATATTCAGATATCTTCGCAGCCTGCAGCCAGGGGCGGGCGGCGAATACCAGCTCACGGACGCAATAAACGCAATGCTTGCCGAAGAACCGGCGTACGGTGTAATCTACGAAGGCAAAAGACTTGACTGCGGCATAACTGAGGGCTGGCTGAAAGCCAATCTGCAGCTTGCGCTTCATGACCCTGAAATGCGAAAAGCCGCGCTTGAAGTGCTTAAAGAAGAAAATATCATATAAAAGGTACAAACAAATCAGCAGTAATTTTATCCATAAAATTACCACACTCCTGTTGTATAATTGACAGGCAATAACGGAAGACATTCGGGAGGAACGAACATGAAGAGAACAGCCAGCCTTGTCTTGGCTCTTGCAGTACTGCTTGTTTTCGCGGCATCAGCCTTTGCCGGAGGCAAGCCTTTCAGTTGGGTGCAGGTATTCAGCCATAGCGGAAGAACGGAATACTACGATCAGAACAACAAGGCGACGCTTACGCCAAGCAACACGCTTCAGGCTACAATCAAGGTTGTTGACAGCGAAATGCTCAAAGACCCTGACATGAAGAAAAATAACGTAGCCTACATTGTTGAACTCAGAGAGTTTGACACAAGCAAACCGGCGTTCAGACCGATAGCGTTTTTCTTTTACGACGCGAAAGACAATTTGCTCCACATAGAAGACGTAAAAGACCAGTCGCCTATGTCAGCTGCCTTTGCGGAAAACACGCCTCCGTTCAAAATATGGAAAACGGTCATAGAAAAAGCGGGCTACAAAATCCAAAAAGGCAAATA
>JAGHTZ010000013.1 GCA_018065065.1 Candidatus Equadaptatus faecalis
CGCGGCGTTAAGACCCGACACTCTGACAATAGACGGACACGACTACATAACAACAGCCGGAATAAACGCCAACGGAAAAGAAATTGCCAACGTAAAAGCGGCAGAAATTGCATTAAACGGCAACTACGCGGCAACGACGGGACAACTCTACGAAACAAACAAAAAAATAGAAACAAAAGCGGACAAGGCGACAACGCTTTTAGGTTACGGCATAACCGACGCCTACACGAAAATAAGCGTTGACGATAAGGTTGCGAACCTCAACAACCGCATAGACAACATAGAAGTAAGCGGAAGCGAAGCGATAGGCGCGAAAAAGATTGACGAAACAAACGACAAAGCCGCGTCAGCACAGGCAAAAGGCTCCATCTCCGAAGCGTTCAACTCCGGCGTGTCCACAAACTCAACGGCGGGTATAGCGATAGGCTACGGCGCGACAGTCGGTTACGAAAACGGCGAAATAACGACAGACCCGACAAAAGACACGACAGCCGAAAAATCAATAGCAATAGGCTACGGCTCAACAGTAACGGGCGCAAACTCAATAGCGGTAGGTACGGGACACACGGTAAGCGGAAACAATTCCGGCGCGTTCGGAGACCCTAACGTTGTTACAGGAAACGGAAGCTATGCGGTTGGCAACGATAACGTGATAGAGGGCGACAACAACTTTGTCCTCGGCAGTAACGTAAAAATGGGAGCAAACGTTAAAAACAGCGTAGCGTTTGGTTCTGCGGACGGAAAATCGCTGGAAGTAACGGAAAGCAACACCGTAGCAGTCGGCGGACGCACGATAAGCGGCTTGGCAGACGGAATAAATCCGACAGACGCGGTGACAGTCAGACAGGTTGACGCAGTAAGAAACGAGCTTGGCTCCGTTTCAAACGAAGTAAAAGAAGTGGGCGCAATATCAGCAGCACTCGCCGGACTGCACTTTGTTGAACCTACGGGCGAAGAAGGCGACAAACTTGTCGGCGCGGTAGCCTACGGCGGATACAGAGGCGCGAACGCGGAAGCGATAGGACTTGCCTACAAACCGAACCCGAATATGATGCTCTCGGCGTCAACGTCAATCAGCAACGGAAACGACAGCCAGAACGCGTACAACGTTGGTTTCAGCCTGAAATTCGGCAAGGGCGAAACGGCAAAGACGAGAGCCGAATTGCAGAAACAGGTTAAATACCTGAACGAAAAGACAATCGCACAGGACGCTGAAAACGCGGTGTTGAAAGGTGAAATTGAGGCTCTTAAAAATGACAATGAGGCGATAAAGAAAGAAAACGCTGAAATTAAGGAAATGCTGAAAAAGCTGATTAAGTAAGTGCTTAGCATTAAGTAGCAGGCAAAAGACAAAAAGCTGAGCCATAAACTTATAAGCAATAAGACATAAGCTAAAGCAAAGCATAAACGGCTTGGGATTAAAAATTCCCAAGCCGTTGGTGTGTCAGACCTTTTGTCATGAAAGTTATGTAAAGATCAAGTTTTTGCGGCGAAGGCTGATATACTCCGCAAAATTATAGTATAATATTTCCGATGGCGATTTTGAACGGGAATGCAGATATCGCGGCGAGCCGCGAAGTGTTTGAGCGGCTGTACGCTGATTACAACAAGAGAGAGTTTGTTTCCCCTGACCCTCTGCAGTTTTTGTATTCTTACGGCAATCCTCGCGACAGGGAGGCTGCTGCGCTGATTGCCGCTTCTCTTGCCTACGGGCGGGTGGCGCAGATTTTGAAGAGCGTCGGCACGGTTTTGACCGTGCTTGGCGATTCTCCCGCCGAATATCTTGCGAATGCTGACGAAAAGCTGCTGCGGCACGAATTTTCCGGTTTCGTCCACCGTTTCACAGATGAAACAGCGCTTGTCGTTTTTCTTTCCGCGCTGTCGCGCGTCTATCGTGAAGGAACTATGCTGCAGGACGTTTTCTGCGGCGGATTTCGCGGCGATGTTTTCGCCGCGCTTGAGAGTTTTGTGCGGGAACTTGCAGGAAATGAAGGTTCGTTTCTTCTGCCTCTGCCGTCAAAGGGCAGCGCCTGTAAGCGGCTGATGCTTTTTCTGCGCTGGATGGTGCGCTGCGACGAGGTTGACCCGGGAGGCTGGATGAAGGTTTCTCCTTCGGCTTTGTGCGTGCCGCTTGATACTCACATGTTTCAGATTTGTTCTGAGATAGGACTTTGTACGCACAGGGCGGCGAACGGGAATGCGGCGCGGGAGATTACGGACAATTTCAGGATTGTTTCGCCCGACGACCCGGTGAAGTACGATTTTTCGCTGACACGGTTTGGAATCAGAAGCGAGCTGACGTATGCGGAATTGTTTGGGAGATGGAAGAGATAGCCGTATGGCAGAAAGGACAATGACGGTAAGAAGCAATTACTTGACGAGAAAGGAACAGAAATGACTGAAAAAAAGGAACTGACACAGTCTATTCTTCCCTACTGGGATGAGGATTTGGATTTGACGGTGCCGTGCTGGCTGCCGTACGGGAAGGATTTTTCGCCGGTTGCAAGCAATGCGCTTTACAACCCGGCGCTTGCAATGCTTTCTTCCCTGGCGCTCGGTCTGTCGAGCGAGTTTCTGTACATGCACGGAATGCAGATTGGCAGCGTCGGCACAATGTCGCGCCAGAATATTGTTGCTCCGTCGAACAATTCTCTTGTGGAGTTTGGTTTTTCGGCGGTGTTCACCTGGTCTGAAGAACTGGAGAGAGCTCTGCTGCCGCTGCTTGCAAAGATTGCGGGTCTGAGGGCCGGAATTACAATGTGCAGCATTTGGTGCGGCGACGTTTTGCAGGACGAAAACAAGGTTGTCCTGCTGGTGAATGACAATCCGTTTTTTGACGAGAACCGTTTTATCGCCGCGCTGACGAGGAGTTTCGCGCTTCACCTTAAAGCGGAGTCGGCGCCGTGCGCGTTTTTCGCCGAGAAATTCGGCTACAGGCGTTTTTCGATTTCGTACGAGACTGATAAAATGACGCAGATAGGGATTACACAGTTGCTTTACGATATGGAGTTTGACGCGACGCGGGAAATTCTGGGTCCCGCGCCTGAGTTGAAGCTCCCGGAGTTTATGACGATAGGAAACAATGACGATAAGAAGCAATGACGATAAGAGGCAATGACCGTAAGAAGCAATGACTATAAGAAACAATGACTATAAGAAACAATTACAAGAAAAAACAATATCAAAAAACAAAAATTGAAACGAATTATATTACGAATTATATTTCTTTGTAATTGGTACTTTTTGTAATTGTACTTTATGGTAATTGATTTTTTCTAAGCAAGGCGAAGGAGTTGTAAGCATGTTCAATGACAAGCGGAAGATGTTTTTCGTAATTTTGCTTGCGGCGCTGGTGTGCGCGTATATTCTCCCTCTTGGCGGGCATCCTCTTATGGATCCCGACGAGGGGCGGTACAGCGAGATTCCGCGCGAGATGGTTGAGAGCGGGGATTACGTGACGCCGAAGCTGAATTACGTGAAGTATTTCGAGAAGCCGGCGTTTCTTTACTGGGCGAATGCGGCGGCGTTTAAGGCGTTTGGGGAGAACGAGTTTGCTTCGCGAATTACGGTTGCGCTCTGTGCTTTACTTGGCGTTCTGGCGTCGGCGCTGCTTGCAGGTTACGTGTACGGGAAGCTTGCGGGTTGGTTTGCAGCTGTTGTCTGCGGCTCGTCGTTTCTCTATTTCGCCATCGGTACTCTTAACATTACCGATATGCCGCTGTCGTTTTTCCTGACGCTTGCAATGGCGGCGTTCTACGTCGCGCAGCGGGAAGACTGCAAGCGTTTCTATCTGCTGTTTTACGCGGCGTGCGCACTGGCGGTGCTGACGAAAGGGCTTGTGGGCGTTGTGCTTCCGGGAAGCATTATTCTTGTCTATATTCTTGTTACCAGGAAATGGCGCCTGTTTTACAAGCCGCTGTACGTTCCCGCGATAATTCTGTTTTTCCTTATTACCGTGCCGTGGTTTTGGCTGGTGTGCAGGGCAAATCCTGATTTCTTCCGTTTCTTTTTCATTCAGGAGCATTTCCAGCGCTATCTGACGAAGATGCACGACCGCTATGAGCCGTTCTGGTTCTTTATACCGATGATTATAGCCGGAGTACTGCCGTGGACGGCTTTCCTGCCGGGATTTTTCAGCAGAAAGAGCGTGCTTCGTTCGCCGAAGGACGGTGAGCAGCGCGACGCAAACCGTTATCTCGTAATTTGGTTTGCGGTTATTTTCCTGTTCTTTTCCGCTTCGGATTCAAAGCTGATTCCCTATATAGTGCCGTGTATTCCTCCGCTTGCGATTCTTATTGCCGCTGAGCTTGACAGAATGGTTTCCGACGGAGAGACGCACGGCCGTCCGGCGCTTGCACTTGCGCTGACTTCGGGGCTTTTTGGCATTGCTCTTGTTGTTTATCCGTTTACCGGCGGTTACGTGACGTGGTGCGAAGCGTGGAAGGCTGTGCTTTCAGCCGCGCCGGCGCTGATTCTGATGCCGGTTATCGCGTTGCGCCGGTTTAAAAAGGGCGGGGACGTTTTCCGCGGAGTGTGCGCTTTAATGCTCTGTTCCGTGATATTTATTTGCGGTATTCAGCAGGTGTATGGTATCATTGCACCGACAAGAAGTCTTAAGGATTCTGCCGCCGTCGTCAACGCCGTGAGACGGGACGGCGATGTTGTCGTAACGTGGGGCGAGGTGCTCCAGGGAGTTTCTTTCTACACGAAGCAGCGCGCCATGGTTGTCGGCGGCGAGGGAGAGCTTGCCTACGGCGCGGCGCAGCCTGAAGGCAAAGGCTGGTTTGTGAGCAGGGAAGAGTTTAAAGAGTTGTGGAAGAAGGGCGGCAGATATATTGTCGTTCTTGAAGACAAGCACGGCGACAGGGTGAAGGAAGTGCTTTATCCGGAGGATCTTGCGGAGGCGAAGGTCGTCCGCGTCAACAAATATACGGTGCTTTACAGAGAGGTCAGATAAAAATGAGAAAAGATTTTCTGCCGTTTTCAAGGCCGAGCGTTAAGGAGGAGGCAATTGCCGAGGTAGCCGATTCAATCAGAAGCGGCTGGCTTGCAATGGGCCCCAAAACTATAAAATTTGAAGAGGAGTTCGCCGCGTACACCGGCGCAAGTTTTGCTCTTTCCGCCAATTCCGCAACTGCGGGGCTTCACTGCGCCGCAATGGCGCTGGAACTCGGCGCGGGAGACGAGGTTATCACAACGCCGATGACTTTCGCGGCGACCGTGAACGCCGTTCTTTTTACCGGCGCGAGGCCTGTTTTTGCCGATATTGACAGAAACACGCTGGATATAGTGCCGGAGAATATTGAGAAGCTGATTACGCCGCGCACGAAGGCAATTATCCCCGTTCATTTTGCCGGTATGCCGTGTGATATGGACAAAATTGAGGCGATTGCGGAGAAGTACAATCTCGCGATTATAGAGGATTCGGCACACGCTCTCGGCGCCGCCTACAAGGGACGCAAAATCGGCGCCGACAGAGGCGCGCGCAGACTTTCGGTTTTCAGTTTTCATCCGACGAAGAATATTACGACGGGCGAGGGCGGCATGATCTGCACTCAGGACGAAGAGCTTGCGGAGAGAATTCAGGTGCTCCGCCAGAACGGCATGTCAAAGGGCGCGTGGAACCGCTACGCGGCAAAGGGAAATTCAAATTACGACATTCCGTTCCCCGGCCTTAAATACACTATGCTTGACATCAACGCGGCAATCGGACGTTCGCAGCTGACGCAGGTTGACGAATTCAACGCGCGCCGCACGGAGATTGTGAACACCTACAAACGCGAGCTTGCGGACGTGAAGGGAATTATTCTGCCGAAGCCAGCGCCGTGGGAACACACGCACAGCTGGCACATTTTTACGCCGTTTATTGATACTGACGCGCTCGGATTTTCGCGCGACGAGTTTATGGCGCGGATGAAGGCGCTTAACATAGGAACGGCGCTGCATTATCAGGCACTGCACCTGTTCACCTGCTACGGCGCGGTTACCGGCATGAAGCGCGGCGACCTGCCGGAGGCAGAGTACGTTTCTGACAGAATAGTTTCGCTGCCGCTTTTCCCTGCGATGACGGACGAGGACGTTCAGGACGTTGTAGAAGCAGTTAAGAAAGTGTGCGAATAACGTACGCATGGTTGAGCTAAACTCCCGGAGGTTATCGTATGAAAAACGTTGAGGTTTCAATTGTAATTCCTGTGTACAACGAGGAACAGTCGCTTCCGGCGCTGTTTGCAGAGCTGTGGCCGGTTGTAGAAGGGCTGGGGCGTTCCGTTGAGGTTATCCTGATTAACGACGGAAGCAGGGACGCGACGCTTGGCATGCTGTACGATTTTCAGCAGCAGCACAAGGAGGCGCGCGTGATTGACCTCGGCGCCAATTTCGGTCAGCACATGGCGCTGCTTGCGGGCTTTGAGTACACTCGCGGAAGCAAGATTATCACGCTTGACGCAGACCTTCAAAATCCGCCCGCGGAGATTCCGAGACTGCTTGAAGAGATGGACAAGGGACATGACGTTGTCGGCACTTACCGCGTCGGGCGTCAGGATCCGTGGTTCAGAAAGTTTGCTTCAAAATGGGTGAACAGGATTACGAACAGGATAGCGAAGCTTACGATTAAGGATTACGGCTGTATGCTGCGAGGCTATGACCGCAGAATTATTGACATTATCAATGTCAGCAAAGAGTCAAGCACGTTTATTCCCGCGCTTGCGCAGAAGTTTGCGGTCAATCCCGTTGAAATTCCCGTTGCGCACAGGGAGCGTGAGTTCGGCGTTTCAAAGTACGGGCTGTTCCAGCTGATAAGGCTTAATTTCGACCTTATGACGAATTTTTCGCTGGTTCCGCTTCAGGCTGTCACCATGGCGGGTATGTTTTTCTCGTTTGTTTCCGTGCTTCTGCTTGTGTTTATGTTTATCCGCCGCGTGGTGCTCGGAATAGGCACGTGGCAGATGTTCATACAGCATTCGTTTGAGGCGTTCGGCTTCCTCCTGACTGCGATTACGCTTATTTCCGTCGGGGTGCTCGGCGAGTACGTAGGCAGAATTTACAAGGAAGTAAGCAAGCGTCCGCGCTATTCCGTCCGCAGGGTGTACGAAACGGAGGACGACGAATAATGCGTCCGCGTATCGTGGTTTTCGCCTACAGCGAGGTCGGCAGCGTATGTCTTAAGCAGCTTGTGAAGCAGGGTGCGAATATCGCCGCAGTCTTTACGCACGAGGATGACCCGAACGAGGAAATATGGTTTCAGTCGGTGAAGAACGTTGCGCAGGAGGCGGGTATTCCGGTGCGCACGCCGAAGAAACTGGACGAAGCTGAGCTTGAATATTTCCGTTCGCTTAAGCCGGAGCTCGTGCTTTCAATGTATTACCGCGCGATTATTCCTGACGGCGTGCTTGAGGTGCCGCGTTTGGGCGCCTACAATATTCACGGTGCACTGCTTCCGAAGTACAGGGGACGCGCATGCGTGAACTGGGCGGTGCTGAACGGGGAGACTAAAACCGGCTCAACACTGCACGTTATGACGAGTTTCGCCGACAGGGGCGACATCGTTGACCAGGAAGAGGTCTCAATTGAGTTTGAAGATACGGCGCACGACGTTTTTCTCAAGGTTGTCGAAGCGTCAAGAAAGATAATAGAGCGCCGGCTTCCGGAGCTGGAGGCAGGCACTGCGCCGCGCAGGGCACAGGACGAAAGCCAGGCTACGAAATTCGGCAGACGCCGTCCTGAGGACGGGATAATTGACTGGAGCAGAAGCGCGGTTGAAATTTACAATCTTGTCCGCGCCGTTACTCATCCTTTCCCCGGCGCGTTCACTGAATTTGAGGGGAAGAAAATGTTTGTATGGAAAGCGCGCCCCGTTGAGGGAAGCGCTGCTCCGAAGAAAATCGTAAGCAAAAGCCCGTTCCTTATCGGCACGGGAGACGGGCTTCTTGAAATACTGTCCTTCCAGTTTGAGGGCGGGGAAGAAAAGGAGACATTCTGATGAAAATATTTATCACAGGCGTAAACGGATTTATAGGCACTCATTTCCTTGAATACGCAAAGAACAGGCCGGACTGGGAAATCACCGGTTTTGACCTTTACGATTACAACCTTGCGCCGTTTGAAGGGATGAAGAATTTTACTTTCAAAAAGGGCGATATTTTTAAGGAAGACGCATGGCTTGAAGAGCAGATTGCAGCCTGCAACACGCTGCTTCCGCTTGCAGGGGTGGCAAAGCCCAAGATTTACATTGAAAAGCCTGTCTGGACGTTCTCGCTTGATTTTGAACAGAACCTGAAGTGTGTCCGCTGGTGCGCGAAGCACGGCAAACGCGTTATCTTCCCGTCAACGTCCGAGGTCTATGGCATGAGCACCGACAAGGAGTTCAAAGAAGACGAAAGCCCGCTCATTACCGGCCCTATCAAGAAAATGCGCTGGATTTACAGCTGCTCAAAGCAGATGATGGACAGAGTTATTTTCGGTTACGGTCAGGAACAGGGACTTGATTTCACGCTTTTCCGCCCGTTCAACTGGATGGGTCCGCGCCTTGACACCTTTGACGATGCTTCAAGGCATGAAGCGCGTGCGATTACACAGATGATTTACGACATTCTAAACCGCGGCGGTATTTCGCTTGTCGGCGGAGGGGAGCAACGCAGAAGCTTTACCTGGGTCGGCGACGCAATCGAAGGACTTGCGCACATTGTTGACAATAAAGAGGGCAAGGCGACCGGCGAAATTTTCAACATCGGCAACCCGTACAACCATTACTCAATAAAGGAAATGGCTGAAATGACAATTGACGCGCTGAAGGAATTTCCGCAGTACAAAGCGAAGGCGGAGGCGGCAAAAATAGAAATCGTCGCGCCGGAACAGTATTACGGAAAGGCTTACGACGACGCTCAGGACCGCAAGCCGTCAATCGAGAAGATGGAGCGCGTATTCGGCTGGAAACCGGCGACGAATATGCACGACATGCTTGTAAAGACGATTCAGTATTACGCCGATAACGGAGCAAAGTAATGACGAGGCTTGCCGTAAAGGTTGACGTCGATACGCTGCGCGGCTACGTTGAGGGTGTCCCCCGCATGCTGGACATCTTTGCGAAGCACGGCGTTAAAGCGAGCATATATTTTTCTTTCGGTCCCGACAATTCCGGAAAGGCAATACGCAGAATTTTCCGCAAGGGCTTTATATCCAAGATGCTGCGCACGAAAGCGCCGTCCACCTACGGAATTAAAACTCTGATGTACGGCACTCTGCTTCCTGCGCCTCTCATAGTTCCTGAGCAGCCTGACATCGTGAAACGCGCGTTCGACGAGGGACACGAGACCGGAATACACGCGTGGGATCACGTTTACGTGCAGGACTGTCTTGCCGGAATATCAAAGGAAAAATATCTGAAACTATACGGAAAGGCTTCCGCTCTCTACGAAAAAATATGCGGCTGCAAAGCGTCTTCAATCGCGGCGCCGGGCTGGCAGCTTTCGCATACCGTGCTTGAATCGGAGCAGGAGCTCGGGCTTGCTTTCGCAAGCGACGTGCGCGGTTATTCGCCGTTCCTGCCCGTTTTTGAAGGCGTTGAATACAATGTGCCGCAGATTCCTTCCACACTGCCTACTATGGACGAAATATACGGGCTTCCGGGCGTGAACGACGAAACAATACCGGGCATTTGGTATGACGGAATGGACAAGGAATGGAACGTTGTTACTGTTCATGCGGAGATGGAGGGCATTTCAAAAGCCGGTGTGCTTGACCGTTTCCTGACGCTTTGCAAAAACAGGGGTACGGAATTCTTCACGCTCGGCGAATACGCAAAACAGGCGCCGCTTCCGCGCTGCGAGGTCGTAATGGGCAATCTGACGGGGCGCGCTGGAACCCTTGCGGTGCAGAAAGAGCTGTAATTCTTAATTAAAACGGAGAAGAACAATGGATAAAATTTCTCTTGTGCTTATAGTTGCTTCAGCATGCACGAACGCCATGGGCAGCACGATTATGAAGCATGCTTACGGTGGAGACGGAGGACTGCTTTCCGGCGGAATAATCTCCGCGTTTTTGAAAATTCTGCTTAATCCGTGGATAGTGCTGGGGCTTTCGATGTTCGGAATTTCTTTCTTCTTTATGGCTGCGGCTTTGTCGCGCTCCGAACTGACTTTTGCCTATCCGCTGATGTCGGCAATAGTCTATCTCATACTTCTTGCCGTCGGCTATTTCGTTTTCCACGAAAATATCACGATATTCCGCCTCGGCGGCATGGGATTTATCCTTGCGGGAATAATACTGCTGACGATAAACAAGTAAATTCAAAATTAAATTAAGGAGAATGCTGTTTGAATAACAACACTTTGAAGATTGTGCGCTGACCGGAAGGTTTGCGAAAAACAATCTTATCGTGAGCCTTCCAAATTTTGGAACAATGTTGGGAGGTCGCACAATGAACAGGGAAAATAAACGAAAAACATTTGAAAAATGTTATTACAAAACTCACACATGCAGAGAGAGTTTTGTGTGCAAAGTCTGCGACAGAGAAGTCTTCCCTGAGGGAGCGGGAAGCAGACACAGAAATCACTGTCCTAACTGTCTTACCAGTCTGCACGTTGATATTGAACCCGGAGACAGAGCGTCGAACTGCGGCGGATATATGGAACCTGTGGCTGTGTTTGTACGCAGGAACGGTGAGTGGGCGATAATCCACCGCTGCAAGAAATGCGGGGCGCTGAGCGCAAACAGGATTGCCGCTGACGACAATCCCTTGAAACTTATGTCAATTGCTTTAAGACCACTTGCAAACCCGCCGTTTCCGGTCGAAAGGCTTGAGGAACTGACAAGGCTTATGGGCGGTGAAGGCAGACTGGAATAATATTCTGCAGGATTATAACGCAACAGAGCGGACAGATTTTCTGCCCGCCCTGTTTTGTTCTGCTATCTTTTATACCACGGGAATTTTTCCGCCATGCCCGGGCGGCGGGGTATGCCTTTCGTCGTCTGCGATATTTTTTCCCACACGGCGAGGAAATGTTTTGCTTCGCCGATTTCATACGGCAGGAGTTTCGGCGAGGAAAGTCCGAGCGTCTGCCACTTCGCGCCGATTTCGTTTATTTCGTCAACGACTCGGGGACCTTTGAAGGCGATGATTTTTCCCTTTATTTTTGCCAGAGGCGCGAGATATTCCGCAAGTACGCCTGTTGCGCAGACGGCGCGCGCCGTTACGACCGAGAATTTTTCCAAATGAGTTTTCGCGAATTCTTCCGAGCGTGCGCAGACAACGGTTACATTGCCAAGGCAGAGCGCGGCGGCGATTTTTTCCACCAGAGCGCATTTTTTCGCTATGCTGTCAAGAAGAGTGACCTGCGCTTTCGGACGGCATACCGCAAAAACTAAGCCTGGAAGCCCACCGCCTGTTCCCACGTCTATGAATTTTCCTTCTTCGGGCAGCAGCGAAACGGCTGCAGCGCAGTCGGAGATGTGTTCTTTCCAGAGCGTTTCTTCGTCCGAGGGGCCGACAAGGCGCGCGGTTTCGTTCGCGTGAAGCAGGAGCTGAGCGTATTTTCTCAGCAGGGTTTCTTTTTCGACGGCTTCCGCCATTGATGCTGTCATAAAATCAAAATTTTCCATCCAACTCACTCCAAAAGCGAGAATTATTTCCCCAACAAGTGTATAATAATGATAGCACAAACGGCAGAAGAGGGTGAACCTTTATGGAGCAGTTCGAAAAGGGGACAAAATTTTACAGCGGCATTACGCCCGTTCTTGATTTGAACGGCACGTGGCGCGAGATGGGGCGGCAGTACGGCGCCCTGCTTTCCGCTGAACTTAAGGATATGTACAACAGGGCAGTCTGCGGAAAACTTTTCGGCGAATACGGCTGTATCGAAGAAGATGCGCTGGTTTCCGCCCGCAAATTGTTTAACAGCTATCCTTTCCGTTTCAAGGATTTCTTTGCCGGAATGGAGGAAACTTCAGGCCTGGCGCTTGACCAGCTCAAACTTGTCAATGCGGTTGAATTCGTCTCTTTTTCAAACGGACTTCTTTCAGGCTGTTCCGGTGTGGCTGTGTGGGGCGATTACGCGCAGAACGGGCTTGTTTTCGGAAGGAATTACGATTACTGCGACTGGCTGAAGGATTTTGCAAAGGATTTTGTCTTTACGGCGTTTCACCCTGCCGACGGCTCGCTTGCGGTGCTTACCGCGTCTTACGCAGGGGAAATATACGCCGTAAACGGTTTGAACGAGAAGGGAATTTTCCTTGAACTCAACAACGGGGCGTTTTCAGGCGGAACCCTGAGCTTTGAAAACAGAAAATCCGCCGTTGCAGAGCTTTTTGAATGTCTGCTTGACGTTTCTACGTTGGACGAGGTAGACGCGTTTTTCCAGACTGTAAAGTCGAGTTTCGCGTATCTGATAGGCGTCAGCGACGGTCAGATAGCACGCTGCTACGAGTGGCCGACCTTCGGTGTTGAGCTGCGCAAGACTCATACAAGGCCAGGGCTTATAGTGCTTACAAACCATTTTACGGAACCTTCATGGGGGCTGCCGCGGCCAAATGACGAAAAATCGTTCAAAACGGTTGAACGACGCGACAACCTGCTGACACTTGCCAAACATTTCAAGGGTTCAATAGACGTTGAGACAATGAAAGGCATTATGGATACTAAACTTGAAAACGGCGGCTCCAAGTTTGACGCAACCGTTTATCAGCTTGTCGCTGAGCCGGGAAAACTTCATATCTGGTTTAAGGTTTCGGACGCACAGGACTGGACTCTGCTTGACGCGAAGCCGCTTCTGCGTCCCAGACAGGCATAGCTTTGGACAGGGAAGAACTTCTGCGGCTTATAAAAGATCTGGTAAAACTTCCGAGCGTTACCGAAAGCGCGGAGGAGTCCCTGCCTGCGTTTTTCCTGCAGCGCCGTTTTCAGCAGCTTCCGTACTTCAAAGAGCATGGGGACGCACTGACGCTGATTGATACGCCGCTTGAGGGCTCAAAACACGAGCTTAAGGCGCTTGCCGCGTTTGTACGCGCCGATTGCGGAACAAACCGCACAGTTCTGCTGATTTCCCATTTTGACGTCGTTTCTGCCGAATGCTACGGACAGCTTCAGCCATTTGCTTTTGACTGTGACGCTCTCGGCGAAAAGTTTGGGAATAAAGACGAAAACAGACTGTACGGACGCGGTGTTATGGATATGAAAGCTGGGTCGGCAATTAACGCACTGCTTGTTGAGGATTTTGCGAAGAATACTTCGCTGTTTGACGTTAACGTCCTGGCGCTGTTTGTCGGAGATGAGGAAAACAGCTCCGCCGGAGCAAGAGGCGTTCTGCCGTATGTTGCGGAGCTTAAGAAAAAATACGGGCTGGATTATCTCTGCGCAATAGATACAGAGCCTGGAGAAGCAGGCTGTACCGATCAAAAGGGCGCAATGATATATCTCGGCACTCTCGGCAAGCTTATGCCGGCTTTTTACGCGCACGGCGTATCCGAACACGTGAACGCCTGTTACAAAGGCTTTTCGGCGGCGCTTGCAGTCGCGAAAATCATAGCGCGCGCCGAATGCAGCGCTGCGCTTGCAGACCCTGCAGAGGATTTCTGCGAAACGTCCTGGATATGTCTCGACGCGAAAACTATGTGCGACAAATACAGCGTGACGCTTCCTGACAGGGCTTACGCGTATTTTAACTGCTTCGTTACGAATGACACGCCGGAAACGCTGCTTTCAAAAATGAGGCTGACGGCGGCAAACGCGCTGAAAGAATGCTCAGAACAGCTCGAACGCTCATGCCTGCAGCTGAGAAATACAGGCTACAAGGGCGCTGCTTTTGTGCCTCCGGCGGCGCGAGTAATGACGCTTGCCGAACTTGAAACTGCGGCGAGAAACAAAGCCGGCACAGGCTTTGACAGCCTTATGGAAGAATTTATGAATTCGCTGCCCGCGGGCGATATGCGGGCAAGAGGCATTAGTATCGTTGACAGGCTTGCGCTGCTTGCGGATATAGAAGAACCTTACGTGGTGTGTTTCTTCCTGCCTCCGTGGCTTCCGGCAAGAAGCGATTACAACGGCGGCGCAAGGGAGGAAAGCGTCCTCTCCGCTGCCCGCAGCCTGATTAAAACGGCGGCTGAGAAATACGATACGGAGCTTAAAGAGATACGCTGGTTTGCGGGGCTGTGCGATTTGAGCTATACAGGCGCGGCGCTGTCGCCTGAAGATGCGGAAAGCTACAGAAACAGCCTGCCGGGTGGCGACGCGATATACAAAATGCCGCTTGACGCTATGCTTCAGCTGGGAATGCCTGTCGCAAATCTCGGCCCTTCCGGCGAAAATCCGCACAGGAAAGACGAGTATCTGAATCTGCACTATTCGCTTGACATTCTGCCGCAGCTTCTTAAGGAATTTATAGCGGAGCTGTCGCTGAACGTAAAATAAAAACAAAGGAGCAGGATATTTATGCTGGACGACGAAGTCCGATTACGGCAGGCAACGACTGAAGACGCAGAGGAAATCAGGGACGTTGCGTGGCAGTCCATGGAGTACCTGGAACTTGACGCCGACGAGATGAACGAATTTAGGGAAATACTTGACATCAGCCCGTCTCTTATCGAGAACAACGTTGCGTACGCGGCGGAGAACTCGGAAACCGAAGAAATTTTGGGCTTTTACATCATTGAACGCAGCGTGGAAGAATTCCTCCTCCGGTATCTTTGCGTTTCGCCGGATTACATGGGCACAGGTATAGGAGAAACACTCTTCCTGAACGCCTGTGAAATGGCGGAAGAAGCAGGGGCGGAAAAACTGTATATTATATGCCACAAAAACAATATTGAATTTTACGCCGGAATGGGCGCTGAGCAGTGCGGTGAATATGCCGTTGAAATCAACGGAAGAAGCGTAATTTTTCAGAAGCTTCAGCTGCAGCTCTGCTCGGAAGAATAAACGGCACGGGATAAAATTATGGAACTGGCAGGAATTATTGACCATACAAACCTTCAGCCGGACGCGTCGGAAAGCGACATCAGACAGCTTTGCGCCGAAGCTCGGCAGTACCGTTTTGCTTCCGTATGCGTGAACCCGTGCAGCGTCAGGCTTGCCGCAAAGGAGCTTGAAGGCAGCGGCGTGGAGGTCTGCGCCGTCTGCGGTTTTCCTCTCGGCGCCAATACCACGGAAACGAAAGTTTTTGAGGCTGAAAGAGCATTCAAAGATGGCGCGTCGGAAATAGACATGGTTATAAACGTCGGAAAACTCAAAGAGGGAAACGACGGATACGTGCTGAACGAAATAAAGGCTGTTGTTGAAGCGGTTCCGCAGGCAGTTGTTAAGGTGATTATCGAAACCTGTCTGCTGTCTCGCGAAGAAAAAATAAGGGCGTGCAGGCTTGTGAAACAGTCCGGTGCTGCATACGCCAAAACTTCAACTGGCTTTTCAAAAAGCGGAGCGACAGCCGAAGACGTGAAGCTTATGCGCGAAACGCTGGGCGAAGGTTTCGGCATAAAGGCGGCAGGGGGAATACGCAGCCGAAGCTTTGCGGAGGAGCTTGTAAGAGCAGGCGCGGACAGAATCGGAGCGTCAAAATCAGTTGAAATATGTAAGCGGTAAGAGCTACGAGCTATAAGCTGCAAGCTATAAGCAGTAAGCAAAAAGCTATAAGCTATAAGCAGTAAGCAAAAAGCAAAAAGCAAAAAGCAAAAAGCTATAAGCTATAAGCAGTAAGCAAAAAGCAAAAAGCAAAAAGCAAAAAGCAAAAAGCAAAAAGCAAAAAGCAAAAAGCTTAAAGCTTAAAGCTGATAGCTTATAGCTTAAAGCTCTTATAGCTTATAACTCCCATTATTCATTCTTTTGTAAAGCAGTATTTCGCCGGCACGCACGCTGCCGGCTCTTTTATTCAGCACCTGACTGTATTTCTAAATTGTATAGTATTATCCGAAAATTATGTATATATTGCAAAATGAATGTTTTTTGCGATTTGCTATTGAAATTGTCAGACTATTGTGTATAATCTGTTATCAAGAAATCAAAAGGACCGATTAGGATTGTCTGCAGCGCATGTCAGAATTGTCAGACAATTGACACGGAGCAACGGAAGGAAGATTTTTGTGGCAGAAGAAACAAAAAAAACTGCTGAAAACGAAGGAACAATAGACGTCAGCAAACTTATGAGGAAATATGATACGGAAGCCCGCTACAGGCTGCTTGCAGGCTGGGCGGCGCTTTTGGTAACGGTTATTGCCGTGGCAATGTCATGTTTCCATTTTTATACGTCCGGTTTCGGACAGCTTATAGCGCAGAAACAGGGAGCGATGCACCTCGCGTTCACGCTTGTGCTTGTATTCCTTCTCTATCCTGCAAGCCAGAAGCATTGCAGCCACAACAAAATAGCATGGTACGATTACGTATTTGCGGCACTCGCCGCCGCTTCCGCGCTGTACATAGTATTCTTCTTTGAGGATATTGCTCTCCGCGCAGGAATGCCTTCAACGCTTGACCTTGCAATGGGCTTCCTTATGATTGCGGCACTGCTTGAGGCAACGCGCCGCGTTTCCAATCCCGTGCTCCCCGTTTTGGCGGTAATTGCGCTGCTTTACTGCTATTTCGGCAGATACATGCCTGAGCTTATCCAGCACAGGGGCTTTACCGTAAAACGCATAATCAACCACATGTATCTGGGAACAGAAGGCATTTTCGGCATGCCTCTGCAGGTTTCCTCAACGTTTGTTTTCATGTTTATACTTTTCGGTGCCGTGCTTGAAAAAACAGGGCTCGGAAAATTCATTATCGACCTTTCAATGGCTCTTGCGGGCTGGTCTGCAGGCGGCCCCGCAAAGGTTGCCGTAGTCAGTTCAGGCTTGATGGGAACAGTTTCGGGTTCTTCCGTTGCCAACGTCTGCACGACAGGTATGTTCACAATACCTCTTATGAAGAGCGTTGGCTACGAACCGAAATTTGCAGGCGCTGTTGAAGCCGTCGCCTCTACCGGAGGACAGATAATGCCGCCGGTTATGGGGGCTGGCGCCTTTATAATGGCGGAGCTTCTCGGTGTGCCGTATCTTGAAGTGGCTCTTGCCGCCACGGTTCCCGCGCTGCTTTACTATTTCGCCGTTATGGTGCAGGTACACTTTGAAGCCACCCGTCTCGGACTTAAAGGCATTCCTTTTTCCCAGCTTCCGTCAGCATGGGCGCTGCTTAAGAAAAAAGGCTTCCTGCTCCTTCCGCTTATAGCGATAGTTTATCTGCTCGTATCCGGCTACACGCCGCTTATGGCAGCGTTTTGGGGCATAATTATCAGCTTTGCCCTTTCATGGCTCAGCAAAGACACGCGCCTTACGCCTTCACGGCTCAAAGAAGCGTTTGAATCGGGCGCAAGAGGCTCCATAAGCGTAGCCTGCGCGTGCGCCACTGTCGGTATAATCGTCGGCATGAGCACCTTGACAGGACTTGCATTGAGAATTGCAAACGCGATAGTTTCCCTTGCCGGCGGAAATCTGTTCCTGACGCTTTTCTTCACGATGATAACAAGCATTCTGCTTGGAACAGGTTTGCCGACAACCGCAAACTTTATAATAACGAGCGCTATGGCTGCTCCTGCTCTTCTGCAGCTCGGCATACCGCCGAAAGCGGCCTACATGTTCGTATTCTATTTCGGAATTGCGGCAGACCTCACACCGCCTGTTGCCCTCGCAGCCTACGCAGGCTCAGGCATTGCAGGGTCTGACCCCATGAAAACGGGCTTTACGGCGTTCAAACTTGCGCTTGCAGGTTTTTTGGTTCCGTTCGTGTATGTCTACAATCCGATACTGCTCTTTATCGACGCCCGGTTTGTACCTATGCTTCAGGCAGTCGTAACGGCTCTTATCGGAGTATTCCTGCTCGCAATGGCTACAATCGGCTATTACAAGGCAAAGCTTTCGCTTCTGCTCCGTGCGGTTGCTTTGGGAGGAGCCATGCTGCTTCTGGTGCCCGGCACCCGCAGTGACATAGCCGGAATAGCAATACTTGCAGCCATATACTTTATCCAGCGTTACAAGTCAAAAACCGTAATTGCGGTTAAATAAAAAGGCAGATTTTAAGCCTTAAACAGGGAGGAAAACACAATGAAAAAAGCAAAAGCAATATTCCTGGCAGCACTGCTTGCAGCATCTGTTCTCTGTGCAAGCGCGGCATTCGCGGCTCCGACGTACATGTCAATAGCCACCGGAGGCACAAGCGGCACCTATTACGCAGTCGGCGGTGCTCTTGCGGAAGTGGTTTCAAAAGAAGGCAAAATCAAAGCAACGGCTGAAACCGGCAACGCATCAATCGCAAACGCAAACCTTGTCAACAACGGCGAAATTGAAATAGCGTTCGTACAGAACGATATCGCAGCATGGGGCGCAAAGGGCGAACTCATGTTTGCGGGCAAACCGCTCAAAAACATCCGTGCGGTTGCATCGCTCTATCCTGAGCACATCCAGTTCATCATTGCCAAAAACGCGAAAATCAAAACGATTAACGATCTCAAGGGCAAAAGAGTAGGAACAGGAGCTCCCGGAAGCGGCACTGAAGGCGACGTTATGGCAATACTCAATGCAGCCGGAATGAGCGTTAAAGACTTAAAGGCAAACCCGCTTGACTTTGCTCAGACGTCAGCGCGTTTCAAAGACAATCAGATTGATGCCGGACTTGTAGTTGCAGGTTATCCGACAGCTTCAATAATGGATCTTACGACGTCAAAAGACGTTGACCTTCTGAACTTTGACAAGGCGTTCCTTGACAAACTTCACAAAAAATATCCGTTCTTCATTGCAAGCAAGGTTCCTGCAAAGACCTACAAAGGCATAGACCACGAAACCAACACGCCTGCGGTTATGGCCATACTCATCACGAACGCCAAGGTCGCGGACAAAGACATCTACAACTTCCTTGACGCGATGTACAAAAACACGGCGCACCTTGCCGCAGTACATCAGAAAGGCAAAGAAATCAAACTTGCAACGGCTCTGAAAGGCATCTCAATACCTCTTCACCCGGGCGCGGAGAAATTCTTCAAAGACAAAGGCGTTATTAAAAAGTAACGGCAAACGCAGTCAAACTGACTATACCAAAAACGGCTTGAGAAATTCCCAAGCCGTTTTTATTTTTCCCAAAATTGCTTTTGGGTACAGTAAACAATGCCCCTTCGGGGCGAGTGTGTTAAAAACAAACGACGAACTAAGAACGACAAACGAAGAACAATTTAGAAAAGCATTATTACGCATTTCAATAGTTCCAACGTTCTGCGTTCTGCGTTCATCAAACTCCGGATTACTTCCTACTGGGCTGGGCGCAGATGTTGCTTGCGCCGTCCGTTCGTTTTCTGTCCGAAGCTTGCAGGGCTCTTGCTTTCCCTGCCTCC
>JAGHTZ010000014.1 GCA_018065065.1 Candidatus Equadaptatus faecalis
AAGCCCGAACTCCGCCGGAGAACGTTACCGAAGTGCTTAAACCCTGTAGCCGTAAAGGCAGCGGGCTTACCACCAAAGGCGCGCGCATCACGTAATGCGTAAAAGTGGCAGAACCCGGAAGCTTTAGCAGGAAACGAAAGGAAGTGCAGGCTCTGCTAAGCCATCCCAACGTTTCAAAACCACCGAGCCGGAACAGGATTAAAAACAACAATTCTGTTCCCCGTCACTCTCTGTACTATAATGTTCACTGAATAAGAAATTTGTAACAGGGGCAGAAATGAAAAAGAAATAAAAAATTTCTGTAAAGTTTTAGAAAGTTTTGCGTTTTTTAGGCAGAATAAGCGGTAAGTATTTTTACGGTTACAATTCTGTTTCTGTATTATATAATGACATGGCAGAGAAAGGTAACGGAGGTGCGGATATGGCAGTGTTGAAGATAGTGCTTTTGTTTGCGGCGTGTGTGGCGTTTTTTATTTTTGAACATAACGCACCGCACCACCAGCCGATTACGAAGGACAGCCCGCAGGAGGACAAGGACGAACTTGAAAGGACAGGCTGGATGAAAGAGTAGTTATAAAGGGCAATGACTGATAAGGACCAATTACGATAAGAACCAATGACTATAAGGACCAATTACGATAAGAAACAATGACTATAAGAACCAATTACAAAAAGAATCAATTACGATAAGAAACAAGGACTAAAAGAAACAATTACTATGAGAACCAATGACTGATAAAGGCAATGACGGATAAGAGTCAATGACTGGAGTGTTGCAGGTGGATAACAATAAGGGATTTTATCAGAATTTGTGGGAGGGAAATTATTCTCTTGGCAGAACGTATTGGCTGTACGGTGTTATAGGCAATATGCTTGCGTATATGTTTGCGTGGGTGGTTATGATTTTTCTGCCGTCGCCTGTTGAGCCTTTTGCGTTGATTTTACCGCTGATTTATGGTTTTATGGTTCTTATCGGCGTTTGGAATGCCGCAAGCAAGTATGACGGATTTTTCCTTTGGGCGTGGCTTGCGAGGATTATCGTTGCCTGCAACGTCGTTACCGCTGTGTACAAATTTGCGGTGCTGACTAGTCTGATTGCGGCTTTTGAGTTTTTGCCGTAATTTTGTTATAATCTGTTCCCGTTTCGGAAGGGGGTATGACTGTGCCGGAGGATAAGACGGTAGCGCAGAACAGAAAAGCGCGTCACGATTATTTTATTGTTGATTCTTTTGAGACCGGCATTGTGCTGACCGGAACGGAGATTAAGTCGCTGCGCGACGGGCGCGCGAATCTGAAGGACGGCTACGCCGTGGTAAAGAACGGCGAGCTGTGGCTTGAGAACGTGCATATTTCGCCGTATGACAAGGGAACGCATTACAACGTTGACCCGCTTCGCACGCGCAAACTGCTTGTTCATAAGAAAGAGGCGCTGAAGCTCTTTCAGAGGACGCGCGAACAGGGTTTCACGCTTGTGCCGCTCAAACTCTACATAAAGCAGGGGCGGTGGGCAAAGTGCGAGCTTGCGCTCGCGAAGGGCAAGCATCTGCACGACAAGCGCGAGGCGATAGCGCAGCGCGATGCCGAACGCGAAATGCAGCGCACTATGAAAAGGGACAATGACTGATAAGAACCAATGACTTATAAAGGGCAATGACGAATAAGAACCAATGACGGATAAGGGACAATTACGAAAAGAACAGTTGCTGTAAGAAACTATAACAGGTACAAGGTAATTAACGAACAATATTTGAAAACAATATTAAAATGCTAGAATGAGGTGTATGGCAATGGAGAATATTGTGCTGGATAAAAGCGTTGCCTTTGCCACTAATGCCGTAAAGTTTTGCAGAAAGTTACAAGAAGAGAAAAAAGAGTATAATATTACAGACCAGTTAATCCGCTGTGCTACGAGCATAGGAGCAAACTTGAGTGAAGCCTGCTATGCGCAGTCTCCTGCCGACTTTATTTCAAAGGTCAAAATAGCAGAAAAAGAGGCCAACGAATCGGCGTATTGGATAAAAATATTGCATAATATCGGCTATATGCCTGATAAAACGTATTATAAATTTTATGATGAAACGTCACAAATTAAGCGGCTGCTGTCGGCAATAATAGTTTGTAAAAAGAAAAATTTAGCTTCTGCATAAGGCGACAGAACAATTATTTTGTCATTGCAGTTTATGTAATTGTTTTTTATCAGTCATTGTTTTTTTTACGTAATTGCTTCTTATATGTCATTGCTCTTTATATGTCATTGGTTTTTATAAAAAGCACCTTGTTTTATAAATATTGGGGACGTATGGTTTCGACAGCATGCGGAGGATCGGGAAGAGCGGGTCGAGGATGGAGAAACCTCGATAATCCGGCTCCAAAAAAATAATCGTCAAAAACGATTACGCACTCGCAGCTTAGTTAAAAGCAGCGCGCTCTCTGAGGTTTCGGCCGTTGAATTTCAGAAGGGCGTCACAATGACGGCTGGGAATGCTTCAGCGTTTTTCGGAAGCGTTTCGAGATTTCAGGAAAGACTGGTTTTCGGCAGCCTCGTCTTCGTGACAGCAGGAAACGAGATTTAAACGAAGACTACACTCGTAGAGCCTCCCAGATTGGCCCATGTTGGACCGGGGTTCGATTCCCCGCGTCTCCACCAAGTCTATTTTCGCCGCGCCTGTATTGGCGCGGCTTTTTCGTTGTTTTGTTCGGATATCAACTTAATTCTTTTTTAATGCAAGCCATATGACCGAGAATGGTTGTTGAACAGAAATTGACGTATAACTCCAAATAATAATTGATTTTCCGAGAGCTATTCGTTATACTTGCAGTAGAACAGTACGTAGAATTAGTGATGAAAATCATCGGTGATTTGAGGAGATCATTATGGCTGAAAACGAAAGATTGGAATTATATGAAGATCAGCCCATTCGCACTGCATGGAACGAAAAAGAAGAAGAATGGTATTTCTCTGTTGTAGATGTGGTAGGTGTTCTTACAGATCAGCCTGATACCAGGCATGCCAGTACCTATTGGGCTGTTCTGAAAAAAAGAATGTTGGCTGA
This sequence comes from Candidatus Equadaptatus faecalis, assembly GCA_018065065.1. Taxonomy (NCBI): domain Bacteria; kingdom Thermotogati; phylum Synergistota; class Synergistia; order Synergistales; family Synergistaceae; genus Candidatus Equadaptatus; species Candidatus Equadaptatus faecalis. The sequence goes on from JAGHTZ010000014.1 coordinate 3,054, forward strand.
AGGTGCATATCAACTGCTTACAAGTTGTAAGCAGTTAAAGTTAAAAGCGTCCGACGGAAAGCATCGTCTTACCGATGTTGCTACCACAGAGCAATTACTCCGTATCATTCAGTCTATCCCATCCAATGTTTCTGGTTTGATTGCGATGTTCCACCAAGACAAACACAAGGATTTCCGCACGGAAATCCTTTTTTGTTTTTTTGAGTGCATTATATTTTTGTTTGTGTTAAAATCATATTACTAACAGGTATGTGCAGATTATTTACTTGCAGGGAAGGTGTGTCAGCATGAAATTAAAGACCACGCTCAACGGCAAAACGTTCCAGTTCCGCGACGTTAAGGACGTTATGGCGAAGGCGAACGAGCCGAAATCGGCAGACCGTTTTCAGAAAATAGCTGCTGAAACTGCCACGGAGCGCGTTGCGGCTAAAATCGTGCTTTCAGAGCTTACGGTTGGAGACCTTGTCGAAAATCCGACTGTTCCTTACGAAAAGGACGAGGTAACGCGCGTCAACAACGACGCAATCAACCGCCGAGCCTATGAAGCAAAGAAAAATATGACGATTGGCGAGCTGCGCGAGTGGATTTTGGACCACAAAACGACTTCTGACGATCTTCGCAGAAACACGTGGGCGATAAACGGCGAGGTGGCAGCGGCGGTTGCCAAAATAATGAGCGCAATGGATTTGGTGTACGGCGCGAAAAAGATTTATCATCCAACCACCTGCAACACGACAATAGGCATACCGGGCACGCTTTCTTACCGCTGCCAGACAAATTCCGTCACTGACGACCCGCAGACTATTTTGCTCGGTGTTATGGAAGGAATTTCCTACGGCTCTGGCGATGCCTGCCTCGGCATTAATCCTGTTGAGGACAACGTCAATTCAACGCGCCGCATTGCGGACGCGCTTTACGAATTTATGCTCAAGAATGAAATACCTACACAGATTACGGTGCTTTCGCACATTACGACGCAGATGGAATCCGTCCGTCAGGGCACGCCGCTTTCAATGTTCTTCCAGTCAATAGCCGGAACTGGTGCTGCCTGTGACAATTTCGGCGTCAATAAAGCTTTGCTTGAGGAAGCCTACGCGCTGGCGCGTCAGAGCTGTCTCGGCACGGGTCCAAACCTGCTTTATTTTGAAACGGGACAGGGTTCCGAGGTTTCAATCAGCGCAGACGAGGGTGTTGACGAAATGACGCTTGAAGCGCGCACCTACGGCTTTGCAAGGGGCTTTAACCCGTTTATGGTCAACAACGTTTCAGGCTTTATCGGCCCTGAAACGATTTACGACGGTAAGGAAATGATACGCGCAAACCTTGAAGACCATTTTATGGGCAAGCTTATGGGACTGCCTATGGGAATGGCGCCCTGCTACACGAACCACACATCAATCACGCAGGACGATCAGGAAATAGCGACAACGCTTCTGAACGCTGCCGGCGCCAATTATTACATGGGTGTTCCGGTGGGCGACGACGTTATGCTTGCGTATCAGGACACGAGCTTCCACGACGACGCGACGCTGCGCGAGCTTTCGGGCAGAAAACCTGCTCCGGAGTTCCACAAGTGGGCAATCAAAAAAGGCATTATGGACGAGCAGGGCAGACTTACGGAAACTGCCGGCGATGCTTCCATATTCCTCAAATAGGCGGTGCTTGGCATGAATAACGAAGAACTCGCAAAACTTATAAAAGAAATCACCGTTGAAGTTATGTCGGAAAAGCAGAACGGCAGAGAGGCAGCCAAACCTTTGACGGCTTCCGCGCCCGTTGTCAGCGACGGGGAAGTGCCGGACCTTTCAGCAGTTGACTACCGCAAACGTGTTGACATTCCCAATCCGGCAGAGCCGAGAGAATATCTTGAAATCCGCTCGAAAACGGATGCAAGGCTCGGTGTGTGGAGAGCAGGTCCGCGCCTTTGTACGAACACCTATCTCCGTTTCCGTGCCGACCACGCAACGGCTATGGACGCTGTTTTTCAGGACGTTCCCGACGAATATCTTGCCAAACTCGGACTGAAACAGTACAGCACGAAATGCAAAAGCAAAGACGATTTTCTCACGCGTCCTGATCTTGGCAGAGAATTTGACGAAGAAACGCTTGCCGCCATCAAAGCTGACTGCAAAGCAAATCCGCAGGTTCAGGTGTACGTTTCGGACGGACTTTCAAGCTCCTCCATCGTAGCGAACGCCGAAGACATTCTGCCTGCGATTATGCAGGGACTTAAAATGCACAACGTAACGGCGGGGACGCCGTTCTACGTCAAATACGGACGAGTCGGAGCGGAAGACGTTATAGCGCAGACGCTCGGCGCCGAGGTTACGGTTGTTCTTCTTGGCGAGCGTCCGGGACTTGCAAGCGGCGAATCTATGAGCGCGTATATGGTCTACAAAGGCTATCCCGGCATTGCCGAAGCAAAGCGAACCGTTGTTTCAAACATTCACAAAAAGGGAACAAACCCTGTCGAGGCAGGGGCGGCAATCGCGGAACTCTGCGTTAAAATGCTCAAAGAAAAAGCCTCGGGACTTGACTTGACGAGATAGTCCGTTAACTATAAGACTAAAACAGAGGAGCCCTGTTCGCAGGGCTCCTGTTATTTTCCCGTGGGGATTTGAGGAATAAATTTCTAACGGCAGGGACGTAAGAGACTTTTTAGCGGAGTTAAAAATAGGTAAAATTACTGATTTGACATTTCTTGATTATCGTTGTATAACAATATAGTCAAAGATAGTTAAACAATATCGAGAGGTGGTTTGCATGATGAATATGAACAAGTTCACACAGAAGTCTCAGGAGGCTGTAGTTGAGGCTCAGCAGCTTGCAACGCGTTTCGGTCATCAGGAAATTGACGCGGAGCATTTGGCTCTTGCCCTGCTTACTCAGGAGGGTGGTCTTATTCCGCGGCTGATTGACAAACTGAACCTTTCTTCGGAGAGCCTTAAACAGGTTATCGAAGAAGAACTGCGCAAGCGTCCGAAGGTCGCAGGAGCTGCGAGCAGCTACGTTACGCAGAGGCTTAACCAGCTGTTTGTGAAAGCGGAGGACGAGGCAAAGGAACTCAAGGACGAGTACGTTTCGGTCGAGCATTTGTTTCTTGCGCTGCTCGGCGAGAACGGCACCGCGCTTGCAAAGTTGTGGAGCACGTTCGGGCTTACGCGCGACCGTTTTCTGAAAGCTCTGGCAGAGGTGCGGGGCAGTCAGCGGGTAACGAACGAAAATCCTGAGGATACCTACGACGTGCTTGAAAAGTACGGGCGCGACCTTGTAAAAGCAGCACGCGAAAACAGGCTTGACCCCGTTATCGGGCGCGACGAGGAAATCCGCCGCGTTATCCGTATTCTTTCCCGCAAGACGAAGAACAACCCTGTCCTTATAGGTGAGCCGGGTACGGGAAAAACGGCAATAGTTGAAGGGCTTGCGCAGCGTATTCTGCGCGGAGACGTGCCTGAAGGGCTTAAAGAACGTTCAATTTTCGCGCTTGATATGGGTTCGCTTGTCGCGGGCGCCAAGTACAGGGGCGAATTTGAGGAACGCCTGAAAGCGGTGCTGACCGAAGTCAAGAAGAGCGAAGGCAGAATTATTCTTTTCATTGACGAAATCCACACAATCGTCGGCGCCGGCAAGGCTGAGGGAGCAATGGACGCCGGAAACATGCTTAAGCCGATGCTTGCAAGGGGCGAACTGCACTGCATAGGCGCGACCACGACCGAGGAATACCGCAATTATATTGAAAAGGACGCGGCTCTTGAAAGACGTTTCCAGCCGGTGCTGGTTGAGGCTCCGAGCGTGGAGGATACCATTTCAATTCTCCGCGGTCTGAAAGAGCGTTTTGAAATTCACCACGGCATAAAAATTCAGGACAACGCGCTTGTTTCGGCAGCGGTGCTTTCCAACCGCTACGTTACGGACCGTTTCCTGCCTGACAAAGCGATTGACCTTGTGGACGAAGCCTGCGCAATGATACGCACCGACATTGATTCAATGCCCGCGGAGCTTGACGAGGTTACGCGCCGCGTTATGCAGCTTGAAATAGAGGAAACGGCGCTGAAAAACGAAAAGGACAAAGCAAGTATGGAAAGGCTTGAGGCTCTGCAGAAGGAGCTTGCCGATTTGAAAGAACGTCAGGCGGCTCTCCGTGCGCAGTACGATACGGAGAAGAAAGCGCTTTCCGAGGTTCGCAGTCTGCGCCAGCAGATAGAAAACGTCCGCCGCGATATTGAGAAGGCGGAACGCGCATACGACCTGAACAGGGCGGCAGAGCTTCGCCACGGCAAACTGCCTGAGCTTGAACGTCAGCTTGAAGAGGCGGAGAAAAACGCTTCTGGCAAAGAAGGACGCCTGCTCCGTGAGGAGGTTACGGATGAGGAAATCTCGCAGATTGTTTCCAAATGGACAGGTATTCCCGTTACGCGGCTGGTTGAAGGCGAGAGGGAAAAGCTTCTGCACCTTGACGGGCAGCTTCACAAACGCGTGGTAGGTCAGGACGAAGCGGTGCAGCTTGTTTCCGATGCAGTGCTCCGCGCAAGAAGCGGCATAAAGGACCCCAAACGCCCGATAGGCTCGTTCATTTTCCTCGGACCTACCGGCGTTGGCAAAACGGAGCTTGCGCGTACGCTTGCCGAAGCGCTGTTTGACAGTGAGGACAATATCGTCCGCATAGACATGTCGGAATATATGGAGAAACACTCCGTGTCGCGCCTGCTCGGTGCGCCCCCGGGATACGTCGGCTACGATGAAGGCGGACAGCTGACGGAAGCGGTTCGCAGACATCCGTACTCGGTAATACTTTTCGACGAAATCGAAAAGGCGCATCCTGACGTCTTCAACGTTCTGCTTCAGATACTTGACGACGGACGGGCGACAGACAGCCACGGACGTACGGTAAGCTTCAAAAACTGCGTTCTGATTATGACAAGCAATCTCGGAGCCGAAACGCTGATTAACGGCATGGACGCAAAATCGGGAGAATTGTCCGAGGAATGCAAAAAAGAGGTGTCGGCTGAGCTGAAATCGCGGTTCCGTCCGGAATTTCTCAACCGCATTGACGAGATAATTTTCTTCAAACCGCTGAGAATGGAAGAAATTGCAAAAATAGTTGCGCTCATGCTTAAGCAGCTTGAAGCAAGACTCAAGGAGCGCGGCGTCATTCTTGAAATCAGCGAAGACGCTCTTTCCGCGGCGGCGAGAAACGGCTACGACCCCGTGTACGGCGCGCGCCCGCTGAAACGCTATCTGCAGAAAACGCTTGAAACGCCGATAGCAAGAATGATAATCAGCGGCGAAGCCTCAGAAGGTTCAAAAATCAAAGTGGAAAATCAGGGCGGCGAACTTGTCCTGCACGCGGAATAAAACATAAACAAAGAGTGAGAGCGGACGTCTCTCACTCTTTTTTTGCGCAAATAAAAAAATATTGCAACACATTTAAAAAAACTGCTTGACATTTGACAATGTATCGGGTAAAGTCTTTTATAACCGGCAGCAGAGCCGGAAAATAATGTCAGGGAAGACCCTGCTGGGAGGCAACACTGTGAAAAGCAACGGAACAGTAAAATGGTTCAACGCAACAAAAGGCTACGGCTTCATCACAACCGATGAAGGCAACGACGTATTCGTCCACTTCAGCGCAATTCAGGGCGAAGGCTTCAAAACGCTTGACGAAGGTCAGAAAGTTTCTTTCGAAATCACCGAAGGCAGCAAAGGCCCGCAGGCTGCAAACGTCGAAAAACTTTAGTATATTTCTCTTTTAGCTACTAAAAAAGAAATCTACGGAGAAAGCAGCTTAGGCTGCTTTCTCTTTTTGCAGAAAAATATACGGCGGAACTGTGCCGCCGTTTTACGAAGAACGGATAAAACGTGCTTAAGTCAGGTGCTCCAAAGACGAAACAGTTCAGGTAATCTATGTATTTGAAAAGTCCGTGCAGAGGCGTGAGATATAGATCAAAAACAAAGAAATGTGCTGAAGACGGAGTGTCCGGCATGGCGAGAGAAACGACTCTGATGCCGTCGGCAAGACTGTAACGGAAAAAACGGCGGTTATTGCCGCGAAAGGCAGCAGATTTTTCAAATGGATGTCTCTGTGAATTTTGCATAACATTAGCGCAAGAATTGCATTTTTCAATTATTACCGCTTAAGTGTATAATATATCCAGCTTAAACTGAAATACGGAGGTAGCTGTATGTCTCTTGCTGATACCAAACTTCTGAAAGTCGAGCAGCTTCGCAACTGCTGCGACCCTGCGTCGCTCGGCTTCGCAACTACAAAAAGTCTTTCCGGTTTCGGAGGAGGACTTATAGGACAGGAACGCGCCACAAGCGCGGTTAAGTTCGGGCTTGACGTAAATTCAAAGGGCTACAACATTTTTATAGTCGGAGAAGCCGGAAGCGGGCGCACGTCTTACGCGGTTAAGGAACTCAAACGCCGCGCGGCAAATATGCCTGCGCCTGACGACTGGGTCTACGTTAACAATTTTGACGAGCCGGACGCGCCGATAGCGATTAACCTTCCCGCCGGACAGGGCAAAAAGCTTGCAAAAGACGCCGAAGCGGCGGTTGACGACATTAAGCAGACACTTTCAAAGGTCTTTGACAACAGCGAATACGAAGACAACAAAGCCGTTTTGGTTAAGGCGTTTCAGGACGAGGTTAACAGGCTTATGGATGATCTCCGCAGCTGGGCGGAGAAGAAAAAATTCGCGGTGAAACGCACGCCGCAGGGCTTTATAAATCTTCCGCTGTTCTATGCGAAACCGCTGAAACAGGACGGCACTCTTGATGAGGAAGCAGAGCCTGTGCTTCGCGAGATGCAGCAGAACGAATTTGAAGATCTGTCTTCAAAGGAACAGGCAAAGCTTCAGCGGGTTTCGGAGGCTATTTCGCAGAAAACGCTGGAAACGCTCCGCGTTATCCGAGAATATGAAAAACAGCTCAAAGAAAAAATACGCGAGCTGGAAGGCGAAATCTGCCGCACGGCGATAGACCCTGTTATGGCGGAGTTCCGCGCCAAATACGTCCCGAACAAAAAACTTGAACGCTGGTTCGACGAATATACCGAGGACATAGTGGCAAATTTCAATATGTTTCTTGCCGCGGCGCGTGACGAAAATGCAGAGGTTGATTTCAGCCGCTATTCGATAAATCCTTTCGTGTGCAACGACCCCAAAAACGGAGCGCCGGTAATCAGGGAAACGAACCCGAATTATTACAATCTCGTCGGCAAGGTGGAATACGAGAGCAAACTCGGAAACCTCAATACGGACTTCCGCCGCATTACCTCCGGCGCAATTCACAGGGCAAACGGCGGCTATCTGCTGCTTGACGCGGACGAACTGCTGCGTCAGTTCATGTCCTGGGACGTTCTGAAACGCGTTTTGCGCTGCCACGAGCTTTCAATTGAAAATCTTGCCGAGCAGCTTGGCTATATTCCTGTTTCGTCACTGCGTCCCGAGCCTGTCCCCATTAACATGAAGGTCGTTATTGTAGGTACGCCGTGGTTCTATTCGCTGCTGAACTATTACGATCCTGAATTTAAAAAAGTGTTCAAAATACGTGCTGATTTTGATACCGATATGCCGCGCACAAAGAAAACGGAACTTGAACTTGCGGAATTTGTAGCCGGATTTGTCGAACGCGAGGGAAAACTGAATTTCTCGGCGCCGGCGGTTGCCGAAATAATTGAATGGGCGTCGCGCGAAGCGGAGGATCAGCACAAGCTCTGCACGCAGCTTGACAAAATTGCCAATCTGCTTGTCGAGTCAACTGCATGGGCGCGTCAGGCAGAGAAAAAACGCGTCGGCGCGGAGCACGTCCGCAAGGCAATTTCCGAAAGGAAATACAGGCTCGGCATGATTGAAGAAAAAATCCGCGAGGAATATGAACACGGCGTAATCAAAATTGACACCAAAGGCGAAGCCGTGGGGCAGATTAACGGTCTTACGGTGCTGACGCTTATTGATTCCTGTTTCGGAACGCCGGTACGCATTACCGCCAACGTTTTTGCGGGGCAGGACGGGGTTGTCAATATCGAACGTGAAGTTGACATGACAGGCCCCATACACAACAAGGGACTGCTGATACTTTCATCGTATCTCGGAAAAATGTACGCGCAGGATTTCCCGCTTTCAATAGCGGCACGAATTACCTTTGAACAGACCTATGGAGGCGTAGAGGGCGACAGCGCGTCGTCGACGGAGCTGTACTGTCTGCTTTCCGCCATATCAGGGCTTCCGCTCAGGCAGGATATAGCCGTAACCGGTTCAGTTGACCAGTTCGGAAACATTCAGCCTATCGGCGGAGTGAATGAAAAAATTGAAGGTTTTTACAGTTATTGCAAACTGAACGGACTTACGGGAACGCAGGGCGTTATGATACCTTACCAGAACGAACAGCACCTTATGCTTGACCATGAGGTGGTTGACGCTGTTAAAAAAGGTAAATTCCATATATGGAGCGTCAAAACCATTGATGAGGGTATTGAGATACTTACGGGTGTCAAGGCGGGCAAAGCCGGAGCGGACGGGAAATATCCGAAAAAATCCGTACACGGCATAGTCAAACAGAAACTGCTTGACCGAATAGAACTGAGTTTCAAAAACAAAGCAATGCTTTCCGCGAAATACGAGCCGAAAAAAGACAGGAAGACAAAGAAAAACTGATTTGAACCTGAAGATGAAAAAACCGGCTCACGCAAAGGAAATTTTTGACGAATTTGAAAAACAGTGGGGCAGGGAAGCCCGTCCCGCGTCGGATTTTCGTTACGACGAACCGCTTGACGATTTGCTTCTGACAATTTTGTCGCAGAATACTAACGACAAAAACAGGGACAAAGCGTATGTAAAACTGCGCGAAACCTATCCGCACTGGGAGCAGGTCGCGGAAGCGCCTGTTGAAAGCGTTATTGACTGCATAAGGGTTGCGGGGCTCGGCGAAACAAAGGCAAAGCACATGAAGTCTGTGCTTGAAATCGTCAAAGGAAAATTCGGCAGCTATTCCCTGAAAGCTCTGGAAGACTGGAAAACGGAAGACATCCGCGCGTTTCTCGTTTCGCTTCCGGGCATCGGCGTTAAAACGGCAGGCATAGTTCTTGTTTTTGATCTTGGCCGCGAAGCGTTTCCCGTGGATACGCACATTACGCGCATTACAAAAAGACTCGGCTGGGTTCCGGAAAACTGGACTCCGGCAAAAATACAGGAATATCTTGAAGCAGTGCTTGACGGAAGCCGTTTTCGCGGAGGACATTTGAATTTTCTTGAACACGGACGCAATGTCTGCGGAGCAAGAAAACCGAAATGCACGGAGTGTACCGTAGCTCAGTGGTGCAAATTCGGAAAAGCCGAACTGAAAAAGAAAGCGAAAACGGCAAAATAATTTCGCGGCAGGACGCTGCAATTCAATTTTAGTTATTCTGCGTACTTGACGGCGTAAATTTTTTTGGTATAATATCTCTCTGTTGAGCGCCGGGGTGGTGGAATGGTAGACACTGCGGACTTAAAATCCGCTGAACGCAAGTTCGTGCGGGTTCGAGTCCCGCTCTCGGCACCATTTGAGAGTTTTGCAAATCGCGGGGTAGAGCAGTTCGGTAGCTCGTCGGGCTCATAACCCGGAGGTCGGAAGTTCAAATCTTCCCCCCGCAACCAATATGGCGCTGTAGCTCAGTTGGCTAGAGCTATCGGTTCATACCCGATCGGTCACCGGTTCGAGTCCAGTCAGCGCCACCATGAAAATTCAATCCGCGGTTCACCGCGGATTTTTTGTTAAAGGAGATGGCAGATTATGAAAAGCAGACGCTGTGCAAGAATACTGTCCTGTCTGTTGTCAGCAGTATTTCTGACGTTTTTTCTTTCGCTGCCCGTTCGGGCGTCCGACGATTTGACGATACATTTCTTTAACGTCGGCAAGGGAGACTGTATTCTCATTAAGCAGGCGGAATACAACGTTATGCTTGACACAGGCTATGAAAAAACGATTGACGCCGTACTTGAAGAACTTCAAAATTCCTTCGGCGTCGGAAAAATTGACTGCCTGATACTCAGCCATTACGACAAAGACCACGTGGGCGGGGCAGGGAAACTTTTGACAGCCGTTCCCGTCGGCGAGATATACGAAACCGATTACGACAAAAAGAAAAGCAAACACATAGACCGTTACAGAAAAACACTCGGCGAACTCTCAAAAAATCCTGTTGTTGTCAGGGAAACGACGAAATTTGAGCTTGGAGAAGTGAAATTTACGATTTATCCGCCAAAATTTTACGAGGGAATGGTATCAAACGATTCTTCGCTGGTTCTTCTGCTTGAATTCCGCGGGAAACGTTTCCTGTTTCTTGGAGACGCGCTGGATAAAAGAATGGAAACCTATCTGACAGAGCAGTTCACGGGCGAAGTTGATTTTATGAAACTGCCGCATCACGGCTTCTATCTGACAAAAAGCGAACCCTTCAAAAATCTGTACTACGCGTGCAAACCCAAATACGGAGTAATCACCGACGCTCTGAAATACGACATCAACAACGCGCCGAGCTTTATGTTCATGCTTGACGACGCGCCTCTTTACCGCCAGCGGAACGGGGCAATAACGGTAACCTGCGACGGTGAAAAAATCGAAATCAGACAGTAAAACAAAACAGAACGCCTGAACGGCGTTCTGTTTTGTTTTCAAAGTTTATTTATTCGTCGTCTTCAAATTCAAGATTGTGTTCTGCCGCGCAGTCCCCGCAAACTACTACGGAGTTTCCGTTTTCGTCTTCGGCTTCATAGAAGATGTCGCAGCATTCCTTAAGAACCTTACCGCAAAGCGCACATACGAGCATCGTTTTTTTCCCCCTTCGGATGACGTATATATTAAATATTATTTTTTGCGAACTGTCCAGCCGAAAGTTCCGAGCTTTCTGCCGAGAGCAAAATATTCTCCGTGACTGTATGCAAGAAGATTGGCTTTTTCAAGCTGCAGCCTGCCTTTTGAATCAAGCAGGGATTCCTCAACGTCAACGGCGAGTACCCTGCCTATGAACATTGAATGGCTTCCGAGCGGCACGATTTTCTCTGTTTTGCACTCAATGTTTACGGGGCTTTCCTTAATGAGCGGCGCGGAAATTTCTGCGGCGTTTTCAGGCGTCAGACGGCACAGCCTGAATTTGTCCGTGTCGCGTCCAGATTTGACGCCGCACAGGTCTGTCGCTCTCGCAAGTTTTTCCGTAGTGAGATTGAGTACGAATTCGCCGCTTTTTTCGATTAGCCCGTATGAATAACGTTCAGGTCTGATTGAAACGTACACCATGACAGGGTCTGAACAGATTGTGCCTGTCCAGGCAGCGGTCATCGCGTTCGGTTTTTCAACGGTACCGCAGGAAACAAGCACTGCCGGAAGAGGATAAAGCAGGGTCCCCGGTTTCCATGTCTGTTTCATAAAATCACCCTTTCCGAATTGTTAGGACAATTATATAAAAAAGAGTCCGTTTTGGGGCAAATTTTTGGTAATTTTTTTTTATTGTATGTCCCATTTTGGTCTTTTTTGGAGTAAAATAATTGTGGGTGGAAATTGGCTTTTTCCATCTGTTATCGTTACGCCGAATTTTTATCGGCGGCACGCTTTGAGCAGGCGGGTGTTCGGATACCGTTTCCGGCCTGCAAAAACACAGATTTAGGTTTTACGCAGTATAAATTTTTAAACGACGAAAGGTGGTGAACGTGTTGGCAGAAAATATGGCACAGGAAATCAGGGATTTGGAAGAGGCAGCAAAGAAGATTGTCGCTGACGCAAAAGCTGAGGCGGGTAAGATGCTTGCTGCCGCACAGGTTGATTCTGAACAGGCTGTGAAAAAAGCAAAACAGGAAAGCCACAGACAGTGGCGCGAATCGATTGCGGCAGCCGAAAAAGAGGCGGAAGAGAAGGCAGTTGAAATGCTTAAGCAGGGCAAAGCGGAAGCAGACACTTTCTACGAAAAAGAAAAAGCGTCAGTCAAGGCTGCGGCGGACTGGCTTGTCAAAGAGGTGACGACGACGTATGGCACTTGCTAAAATGTGCAAAGCCAGAGCGGCTGTGCATAAATCTGTGCTCACGGAAGTTACCCAGAAGCTGCAGAATCTCGGATGCTGTCAGTTTGCTTCCAAAACTGAAGGCATAAAGGACGGAGCAGTTGTCCAGAATATCCGCACCTCGCTGAAGCTGATCGAAGAACGCATCGCGGACGCAAAATTTGTCTGCCGTGTTCTTGAACCGTATGAGCAGAACAAAGCGGGCGGAATGGCAAAAATGCTCGGCGATATGCCTGAAGTAAGCTCCAAGAAATTTTATGCGGCAACTACCAACGAACACAAATTTGCAAATCATGTCGCCTGGCTGCGAAAGAAAGAAAAAGAAAGTACGGATCTGCGTTCCGAGCTTGCAAAATTAAAAGCTCAGGTAGTGCAGCTTTCCGCGCTTGAGAAAATTGAATATCCGCTTGAACTGTTTTCCGCAGGAACAGAGGAAATTTCAGGGAGCATATACACTGTTTCCGCAAACGTTTCTGACGCTCTTGAAACGGTGCTTGACGAGCGCTTTGACGGAATGGTCGAATTTAAGCGCTACGCAGGCGAGGACAAGGAGTCTCAGCTGATTTTTGCGGTACTCTGCAGACACTGTGACCTTGAAAAACTTCGCGAAACAGCTTCGGAGTTCTCTCTGACAAAGATTGAAATCGCCCGTGAATTTACGGATACGGCTCTTGTCGAGAAAGCGGTGCTTGAAGCAAAAATTTCCGTTCTTGAAAAACAGGACGCGAAAATTTCCGAAGAACTGTCCGAAAAAGCTGACGAAGTGCTCGGCTTTATCCGTATTGCAAGCGATTTCCTTGCGATACGCCGCGACAGGGCGCTTGCAATTCTTGAAGGCGAACCTACGGAAAATATTTACATTTGGGATCTTTGGATTCCGCGGGACAGATTCAAAGACGTTGAAGCTGTTTTCAAAGAATACGAAGATACGACCGATTTTGCGGAAATTGAACCTGAAGAAGGCGAAACAGTACCTACCTTGCTCAAAAATCCGGGCTGGTCAAATTCGCTTGAGCCTCTGACGCTCATGTACGGAACACCTACTTACGGTGCGGTGGACCCCACGACCGTTATGGCGCCGTTCTTCTTCCTGTTCCTCGGCATGTGCTTCGGCGACGCAGGCTACGGACTTATTCTGTCTGCGCTGTTCGGATATTATCTTGTCCGTTACAAGCTCTCGCCGATGCTCCGCAAATTCTTCATCATGCTTTTTGTCGGCATGGTCTGCACCGTAATATTCGGCGCAATTTCCGGTTCCTTCTTCGGCGACGCGATTACGGCATTCGGCTTTATGAAGCCGGTTGTTCCGCTTGCCAAGAAGCTTCAGCTGCTTGACCCGATGAACGACCCGATGACGCTGCTTACGATTTCCCTGATACTCGGCTTCATTCAGGTTATTTTCGGAGTCTGCCTTGCGTTCTACATGAACTGGAAAAACGGCGAAAAGTTTGCCGCAATAGCTGACCAGGGCGGCTGGATAATTTTCCTTGTAGGACTTGTTATGGTCGGTCTTACAATGTCAGGAAAGCTTCCTGCGTCCCTCGCACTTGTCTCAAAACTGCTTGCGATAGGCGGAGCGCTGCTTCTGTTCCTTACGCAGGGAAGAGACAAACCGTCGATTTTCGGCAAAGCGTTTTCAGGTCTTATGAGCCTGTACAACGTTACCGGATATCTCGGCGACGTTCTCAGCTACAGCAGACTTCTTGCTCTCGGGCTCGGTTCCGCAGCCGTCGGTCTTGTTATAAACCTGCTCTGCAACCTTATAGCCCCGACGCGTTTCGTAGGTATTCCGCTTGCCATAGCGCTGTTCGTATTCGGACACTCTTTCAGTATTGCGGTTAACCTTCTCGGAGCGTTTATCCACCCGCTTCGTCTGCAGTACGTCGAATTCTTCGGCAAATTCTACGACGCAAACGGAATGGATTTCAAACCGCTCAGAAAAGAAACGCAGTTTGCAAAAATAACTGATTAGTCAGGCAACACAATTTTCAAAATACAACACAAATTCAATTCAAAGCAATGGAGGTAAATTTTATGGACGTTCTTTCAGCAATGACACAGCAACTCGGACCCGTACTCGCAGTTCTCGGCGCTGCTTTGGCAGTTGGTTTTGCAGGCTCAGGTTCTGCATGGGGCATCGGTCTCGCCAATGAGGCGGCAGCAGGCATTATGACGGAAGATCCGAAGAAATTCGGTTACGCGCTCGTTCTTCTCGCACTTCCCGGCACACAGGGTATCTACGGACTTCTCGTAGCAGTCCTCGCGCTTCAGAATGCAGGACTTCTTGGCGGCGGCGAACTCTGCGGACTTTGGAAAGGTCTCGGAATCGGTCTTTCCTGCCTTCCTATCGCCATCGTCGGTTTCTACTCAGCAATTTGGCAGGGCAAATCATCTGCCGCATCAATCCTTATGATTTCAAAACGTCCAGAAGAAATCGGTAAAGCGGTCATCCTTCCCGCAATGTGCGAAACCTACGCCGTTTTCGGACTTCTCGTCAGTATCCTTATGCTGACAGGTATCGGTAAATTCTAACAAAGCCGGGTAAAGACTATGTCCTTGGCTCAGATTACGGAAAAAATTAAGAAGGACGCTCAGAACGAAGCAGACGCCATCCTTGCACAGGCAAAGGAAGACGCTGCCGCGGTGCTTGAGAAATCAGAAGCCGGATGCAAACGTATCCGCGACGATTTCAAAGCCCGTTTTGACGCGGAGCGTCCGGAAATTTTCCGTCGCAGAGAGATTGTTGCCAAGCTTGATATCAACAAAATGCAGCTTCAGGCAAAACGCAATCTTATAGCTGACGTTTACAAAACAGCTCTTGACAGTCTCTGCAGCCTTTCAAAAGAAGACTATCTCGCCTTCTGTGAAAAACTGCTGGCGGAAACGGGAGCAAAAGAAGGAGAAATTCAGCTGTCTGCTGACGAAAAATATATCGACAAAGCATGGATTGACGCCTACAACAAAAAAGCCGGCGCGTCCCTTACGCTTTCGGAAGAAAAAGCAGATATCAGCGGCGGTTTTATCCTCGAACAGAACAAGATAATTTCCAACTGCTCATGGGATATGCTGCTTCAGGTTGCACAGGAACAGAAGGAAACTGACGTTATCAAACGTCTTTTCCCGACGGCATAGGAGGTGCTTTGATGTCACGTCAGGAAGCCTACGGTTACAGCTCTGCACGTATCCGTGCGATGGAACTCCGCCTTCTTGACGCCGCGGCAATACAGCGGATGCTCGACGCGGAAGATATTCAGGCAGCGCTCAAGGTACTTGAAGAAACTTCCTATTCCGCATCGCTGGCGGCTCAGTCAGGCGGGACGAATTACGAAAAAGCGCTTGAGGCCGATCTGCTTGCAACCTATGAAGAAATCAGTTCGTTTGTGCCGGACAGGGAGCTTGTAACAATACTCAGGCTTCAGTACGACTTCCACAACGTTAAGGTTATGCTGAAGAGTGCCTTTAACAAAAAGGAAGGCGGAAAAGAGAGACTCGACCTGCTCACTTCGCTTGCGGCGTATCCGGTTGACGAACTTGTTTCCAAAATTGAAACAGAAGAATATGCACTGCTTCCGTTTGGTCTCAGTATGCTTGTTCCGAAAGCTGTCGCGCTTTGGGAACAGAATCACGACATACTTGAAATCGAACGGCTGCTTGACAAGGGACTTTTTGCCGCAATGCTTCAGCTGGCGGAAGGTCTTGGAATACCTGGGGTAATTTCCTGGGTTCGCACAAAAATCGACGGTGAAAATATTCGTTCGCTGCTCAGACTCAAACGTTTCGGCTACGACGCAGCCCGCGCACTGCCTTTCCTCTACGACGGGGGATACATTGATGCGCAGCAGCTTTCGGCGCTTATCGCAGAGCCGTTTGAAAGCTGGTCAAGAGCGGTCATTTTCTCCGATCTCGGGGCTGTGCTGGGCAGCATTGAAGCTTCAAACAGTTTTGCCGATCTGATTCTTGATTTGGAAAAAGCGCTTGACGAATTCAATACCGAACAGCTGAAAAAATCCTGCCGGGGGGCGCCTGCCGCCGAAAACGCGCTGGCGTATCTCGTAAGGAAAGAAACCGAAATCAAAAATATACGCATGATTCTGGTTTCAAAAGACGGAAATGACAATACTCAGGTAAGGAGGCTGCTGCGTTATGCCGGATAAAACATCCAAAATGGCTGCAATAGGCGGCTATGACAGCGTACTTCCTTTCAAGGCCATAGGGCTTGACACGGTTGTCATTACCGAAGAGAACCGTAATCAGTTCGGCTTTATCCTCAACAAATTTGCTGAGGACGGCTACGTTGCGGTTTTTGTCGAAGAAGCTGTTTACGCGACAAATCAGGAAGCAATAAAAGAAACGGACAACAGCACGGATATGTGCATCATACCCGTGCCAAACCAGAGCGGTTCCATGGGCATAGGCCTTGAAGCGATTCGCAAAACAGTCGAACGCGCGGTCGGCATGGACATCTTTGGCGACAAATAGCAGAGAAAGGGAAGGCGAAATATATGGCTGCTCCTAAAAACATTACAGGCTATATTTCAAAAATATCCGGCCCTCTTGTTATTGCCAGCGGCATGACAGGCGCAAGCATGTCTGACGTCTGCAAGGTTGGCAAAGCAGAGCTTGTCGGTGAAATTATCGAACTTAAAGGCGATACGGCATCGCTTCAGGTCTACGAAGAAACATCAGGACTTGCCACGGGAGAACCGGTCGTTTCAACAGGCCAGCCGCTCAGCGTTGAGCTTGCGCCTGGACTCATTGAACAGTTCTACGACGGTATTCAGCGTCCGCTTGAAAGCATTGAGCGCGCCGCAAAATCACCGTATATCCTTCGCGGAATCACGGTTCCCGCAATTGACCGCGAAAAACGCTGGGATTTTAAGCCTGTCGTAAAAGCGGGCGATGAGGTCGGCGAAGGCGATTTCCTCGGTACGGTCAAGGAAACGGTTCTTGTTGACCACAAAATAATGGTTCCTGTAGGACTTAAAGGCAAAGTAAAAGAAATCAAGAGCGGAGAGTTCACGGTTGAAGAGACAATCGCCGTTATAACGGACGAAAAGGGCAAAGACCACGAAGTGGCAATGCTTCAGAAATGGCCTGTCCGTAAAGCGCGTCCCGTTGTAAAACGCCTTGCTCCTGAAATTCCTCTTACAACAGGTCAGCGCGTTGTTGACATGTTCTTCCCGATAGCCCGCGGAGGCACTGCTTGTGTTCCCGGGCCTTTCGGAAGCGGAAAAACGGTTATTCAGCACCAGCTTGCAAAATGGGCGAACGCTGAAATAGTTGTCTACATAGGCTGCGGCGAACGCGGAAACGAAATGACAGACGTTCTTCGCGAATTCCCTGAACTTATAGACCCGAACTCAGGTCAGCCGCTTATGAAACGTACGCTGCTTATAGCGAACACGTCAAACATGCCGGTTGCCGCCCGTGAAGCATCGGTCTATACCGGAATTACAATCGCTGAATACTTCCGCGACATGGGCTACTCTGTCGCTCTTATGGCAGACTCGACCTCGCGCTGGGCGGAAGCTCTCCGTGAAATGTCAGGACGACTTGAAGAAATGCCCGGTGAAGAAGGCTATCCCGCATACCTTGGTACGCGTCTTGCATCCTTCTACGAACGCGCAGGACGCGCTATATGCTGCGGAAAAGACGGACGAGAAGGTGCGGTATCCGTTATCGGCGCAGTTTCGCCTCCGGGCGGAGACCTTTCAGAGCCTGTAACGCAGAACACTTTCCGCGTTACAAAGGTCTTCTGGGGACTTGACTCGGCACTCGCGTATCAGCGCCACTTCCCTGCAGTCAACTGGCTGACGAGCTACTCACTCTACGCGCAGACGCTCGGCGAATACTGGGACGCAATCTATGACGGTGAATGGAGCACGTGCCGCACGGAAGCAATGGGACTTCTTGAAGACGAAGATAAGCTTAACGAAATCGTACGTCTTGTCGGTATTGACGCTCTTTCAAAAGAAGAACGCATGGTGCTTGAAACGTCAAAATCAATACGCGAAGACTTCCTGCATCAGAACTCGTTCCATGAAATAGACACGTTTGCCTCAATGGACAAGCAGTTCAAAATGCTCAGAAATATCCTCACGTTCCATCATCTCGCAATGCAGGCGCTCAAACGCGGCGCGCAGCTTTCAGCGGTAACGGAGCTTGACGTCCGCGACGAAATCGCCCGTATGCGCTATACGCTCGAAACAGAGCTTGACAAGCTTGACAGACTCGAAGACGAAATCAAGCGTGCAATCGGTAAAGTAACAACCGGAGGTGATACAAATGCTGCCTAAGGAGTATAAAACAGTTTCCAACCTTTCAGGTCCTCTTATGATGGTCGAACGCGTCGGAGACGTAAGCTATGACGAACTTGCAGAAATTCGTCTTGCCAACGGCGAAAAACGCCGCGGAAAAGTCCTCGAACTTGACGGCGACAAAGCCCTTGTACAGGTCTACGAAGGCAGTTCCGGAATAGACGTTGCTTCCACGAAGGTTCGTTTCCTCGGAGACGTTCTGAAACTTCCTGTCTCAAAAGACATGCTCGGACGCATCTTCAACGGACGCGGAGACCCTATCGACGGCGGCGCGGCAATTCTTGCCGAAACCAGCCTTGACGTAAACGGCAACCCGATGAACCCGTTCTCAAGAGACTATCCGTCAGAATTTATTCAGACAGGTATCTCAACAATAGACGGAATGAACCCGCTCGTCCGCGGGCAGAAACTTCCGATATTCTCAGGCTCAGGTATGCCTCACAACCGCATGGCGGCGCAGATTGCGCGTCAGGCGACGGTTCTCGGCGGCAGTGCGGGCAACTTCGCAGTCGTTTTCGCGGCAATGGGCATCACGTATGAAGAAGCCAGCTTCTTCATGGAAGACTTCCGCAAAACGGGCGCTCTCGAACGCACGGTTATGTTTGTCAACCTCGCGGACGACCCTGCAATCGAACGTATCGCAACGCCGCGTCTTGCCCTGACCTGTGCAGAATATCTCGCGTTTGAACACGGCATGCACGTTCTCGTTATCCTTACCGACCTTACGAACTACTGCGAAGCGCTCCGTGAAATCTCAGCAGCACGCAAAGAAGTTCCGGGACGCCGCGGATATCCTGGCTACCTCTACACCGACCTTGCTACAATGTACGAACGGGCAGGAAGACTCAGCGGCAGAGAAGGCTCAATCACGCAGCTTCCGATACTCACGATGCCTGAAGACGACAAAACGCACCCGATTCCTGACCTTACCGGCTATATCACGGAAGGACAGATAATCCTTGCCCGCGCGCTTCACCTCAAAGGCATCTATCCGCCTGTCGACGTTATGCCTTCGCTCTCGCGTCTTAAAGACAAGGGTATAGGCAAAGGCAAAACACGCGAAGACCACGCTGACCTTATGAACCAGCTCTTCGCAGCTTACTCGCGCGGCAAAGAAGCCAAAGAACTTGCGGTTATCCTCGGCGAATCGGCGCTCAGCGAAGAAGACAAAGCGTTTGCAAAATTCTCCGACCGCTTTGAAGACGAATACGTGCGTCAGGGCGAATACGAGAACAGAACGATTGAACAGACGCTTGCGCTTGGCTGGAAACTTCTCACAATCGTTCCGAGACGCGAGCTTAAACGCGTAAGAGACGAATACATCGAAAAATATCTGCTTGGTGCAGTACTCGACAAAGAAGCATAGGTGACCTTAAATGGTAAAGGCACTGAACGTTAACCCCAACCGCATGGAGCTTTCACGCATCAAAAGAAAGCTCGTGGTTGCCAAACGCGGACACAAACTGCTTAAGGACAAACAGGACGCGCTCGTCAAAGAATTCCTTGAACGCGCAAAAGCAGTCTGGAAAATGCGTAAAGAAATAGAAGGCGAAATCGGAAGTTGCTACAAAGGCTTCCTGCTCGCAAGCGCCCAGACCCTGCCTGAAATCCTTGACCAGACGCTGATGAACTCCGGCGGCAACCTCAAGGTGAATGCGACCTACAACAACATAATGAGTGTTAAAGTGCCTGTCTTTGAAATTCCTGAACAGTCAACGGAGCTCAGCTACGGACTTGGAATATCACCGGGAAGCTTTGACGTTGCGCTTGAGCAGTTCCTTACGCTCATGCCGCGGCTTGTCAGACTTGCCGCAGACGAAAAGGCGCTGAAATCAATGTCTCTTGAAATCGAACGCACGAGACGGCGCGTCAACGCGCTTGAACACGTTATGATACCGCAGTTTACCGATGCCGTTCACTCCATCTCTATGAAGCTCGAAGAGCAGGAGCGCTCGACACTCAGCAGACTTATGGTAATCAAAGACATTGTCAGAAACCACTAAAACAAAACGGTCTCCTTCGGGAGACCGTTTAATTTTGAAAAATCGGTAATTTTACTGAGGTATAAAACTTATCTGAATACTATACTTACATTGTGTGGTACATAACAACAACCTACTCCTCTTTAATTTTGTGCAGGGACGGCGGCTTATGCCGCCGTCTTCTGTGTTATGTAACATTATTGTAAACGTCTTGTGTAATGCAGAAGTATAGGGTAATGAAAAAAACGAGAGTGAGGATGTCCTCGTTTTTTGTATTCGGTGTCCGGCGCAAAGCAGGCTTCGCCGGTTTCGTTTGTTATAATTCTCTAAACAAAAAAAGCGGCAGGCAACAGAAAACTAATTCTGAGCCTGCCGCTAAGAGTCTTGTTTGTCTGCCGGGTGCAAACCGGCCAGTCCGGCGACGGGAGGGGATCGTGTGTAGACCTG
>JAGHTZ010000015.1 GCA_018065065.1 Candidatus Equadaptatus faecalis
TCGACGCAGAGTTTCTTAAGAAGTTCGACGTCTTTTTTGCTTGCGTGTTTCGCATCGCCTGCCGCGACCGCGCGGGCGACCATTGCCGCTACTTCATAACGTGTTGCCTGCTGGGCACCTTTGAATGCGCCATCAGGATATCCGCTGATAAGACCATCAGCTGCGAGCTGTGCTACTGCATCATACGCCCAATGTCCTGCAGGAACGTCTGCGAACGGGTTGGCTGCAAATGCAGGTGCTGCAAATGCTACGAGTGCTACTACTGCGAGTACTGCCATAAATTTCTTCATTGTTTTTTACAACCCCTTAGTTGTGTATTTTTTATTGCGTAAGCTCCGCTTGCG
This sequence comes from Candidatus Equadaptatus faecalis, assembly GCA_018065065.1. Lineage (NCBI taxonomy): Bacteria > Thermotogati > Synergistota > Synergistia > Synergistales > Synergistaceae > Candidatus Equadaptatus > Candidatus Equadaptatus faecalis. The sequence continues at coordinate 345 of JAGHTZ010000015.1, forward strand.
GGGTTGCCATCGATCTTTGTCTAAGTATCCTGGTTTCCTTCACACAAAGTCTTCGGGCCTCTGTCGCTTGCTTCGCTTTCGCCTTTCCGTCTGCTCTCCTTTATTGGCAGGGTTGTGTTTTCACCATCCTTTCGCGCCTTCGAGGGTCATCGCAGATTTCAAGCAATTAGAGTTATATATAATGAAAGGAGAATTTTGATTTTTGTTTCTTGGGTTTCGTTTTCTCCTGACAATATTCGTTTTAATTCTGTCTTCTGTATGCTGCCGCGCCCGCCGTAACGCTGCCGAACACGACAATTTTGTCAAGGTTCCAAACTTGCGATTGTTATTAAAGCATAAAGTTTTGGGTTTGTCAAATGTTTTGTTTTTCGAGATTTGTGATGGGGGGGGGGCGTCAGACAAAGTTTTCTGACTAAAATGCTGTAACAAGTTAACACAGAGGCTGTTCAGTTACAGGTATATCAGTAAGATAGTTGTTCGTATCAGTACACTTGTCGTATTCGTCTTTTGAGAGCGGCAGCCAGTCTGTTTTGTCAATGCCCCGTTTTAAAGCGTCGGGGAAAACGGAAACAATTTTTATCCAGCGGTCTTTTTCTTTTGCAATTGCCCTGATTTCGCCTGCGACCTCGCAAAAATCGCTGTCTGAGCTGAACAGCAGCGCGATGTCGTAATCGTTTGTTCTTGCCATACGCACCAAATCCAGCGCTATGCGGATATCAATGCCTTTCTCGTGTGCACAGCCTCCGCTGTAATGCAACAGGGTTGTATAAAAAGATACACGGCTGTCCTTCTCTTTGTGAAAATTAAGTTTGTTCGTCCAGAATTTATGCCACCTTTCATTTTTTTCAATGCTGTGAATTCCCGTATAAAGTTTTATGCCTGTAAGTTTCCAATCGGCATGCTTTGATGTTGTAAGAATTGAGAGCGCCACAGGGTCAAAATCAGGATAAGAACAGCCCCATGCATTTTTTGACGTGAGGTAAAAATTCTGTATGTCAAAGAAAGTTACAACTCTCTTAAGTTTAGGCTCTATCAACAGTCAGAGCTCCTTAGTTCAAAAAATAACCCTCTTGAAAGTATTGCGACGAGTACTCTCGACTCTTCCAAGAGGGACAAGATGGCTATATTATACAGAATTTTTCCAAGATGTCAAATGTTGAAAAACAGGTTGCCATTTTGAGGAGAAAGGTCGTTTTTGTATATGTAGGGGCAAGAAACAAATTTTATATGCCTTGCTTGCGGGCGAACTCCCGAACGTTCGGAGACTTGCGGAAGTCTTAAGCTGACAATATCAGCCAAACGAACGTTTGACTCCGCGAAGTCTGCCCGCCCCGAACAAAAATAAAAATCGCATTCGCGTTTGCGTAATCCCGTCAACATCGCCGCGACAAATCCGCACCTGTTCGAGGTACGACGATTGAAGCGCTGCAACACGTAAAATACACGCAGTAGTGGGCACTGCCCGGCTTCAAGTCCACACACGGCTCCCTCTCCGGCGTTGGGATTTTTTATGCAGCAAAAGCAACACAAGGTTTCAAAAGCAACGCGGGGAGAAGTATATTCAAACGTACTTTTCCCCATTTTTTCTATTGTCAAACGGTCAAACTGTCAACGCAAAATTTTTTGATGTGCTGTTGACAGTTTTTTTTTATGTGATAATATAACCTGCAGGTTATATTCGGCGGTGGTGTGATGAGCGTACGCGTAGTATTGACCAATGAATTTCAAGCGTGGTTTCTTGCTAACGATGAAGAAACACAGGACAAGTTGTCTATGTTGATAGGCATGCTGGAAGAACTTGGCGTTGTCATGCCGTTCCCATACAGCAGTAAGATTTTCGGCGCAAGGTACAATTTGCGTGAGTTGCGGACTGATATAAATGACAGAGCATACAGAATGCTGTATGTTTTTGACCCGAAAAGAAACGCGGTTATGCTGCTCGGCGGTGACAAGAGCGGCGTTAAGCGCTGGTATGAAAAGAGCATTGTAAAGGCTGAAAAGATTTATGAAAAATATCTGGAAACACAGGAGGGTTAGTAAATGCGTACATTTAGAGACTATATGGCGTCTCTGCCGGAAGAAAGACGCCGTAAAATTGAAGAAGGTACCCAAAAGCTGATTTTTGCCTATCAGCTTGAGATGGCGCGGAAAGCGCGCAGGGTGTCGCAAAAGCAGCTTGCGGCGGCGCTGCGTGTGTCACAGCCGGCAATAGCAAAGATGGAGCATGAGGAGGATATGAAGTTGTCAACGCTGAAACGGCTTGTTGAGGGTATGGGCGGTTCTTTGAGGGTTGAAGCTGAGTTTCCTGACGGTGTTTCTCACAGGCTGACAGTGTAGTTCGGCAATAACGGCAATATGATAAAAGCGGCGGGGTATCCGCCGCTTTTTGCTCTTTTATTCCGGCTGTGCGGCACGGTGCTGTCTTCGCTGCGTTTTTTCAAGCGGAACGACCGCAAGTGTTTTGCCGAGCGATGTGAGCAGTTTCAGCACAGTATCAAGGCGGGGATTTGATGTTCCGCGTTCAGTTCGTGCTATTACAGGCTGTTTGATGCCGCTGAGTTCTTCAAGTTTTTTCTGGCTGATGCCTTGTTCGCGGCGCGCGAATATCAGTGCAGCGAGTATTTCCACCCGCGCCTTGCTCTCAGCTATTTCTTCAGGCGTAAAAAGTTCTGCCTCGACTTCTTCCCAGGTTGGTCCTATAAAGTCATGCTTCATTTATATTTCACCTCGTTTTAATATTTCGTTGTACTCATGTTTTGCTTGTTCGATTTCGCGTTTCGGTGTTTTTTGCGTGCTTTTGATGAAATGGTGTAACAGGATGAAGCAGTTATCATGCCACACAACAAAAAGTATTCGGTTTCTTACGGGGCGCAGTTCCCAAATTCCATCGCCAAGATAGTCTATTTCAGGTTTTCCAAGCAATGTGCCGTATTGGCGCAGCAAACTTATGTAGTCTGTTATCTTTTGAAGGTTTATGCGGGCATCTTTGCCGGAACGTTCGGCAAGAGACCGCATATATTCCAAAACAGGCACCTCTCCTCGTCTGTTTCTGTAGAAACGTATCTCGTACATTTTCTCCACCTCGCCAATATAATAACTAATAAGTTATTGAATGTCAATAACTTATTAGTTATTATTTTCCCCAATTTTTCCCTAATTTTACCCTGCGGAAATTTCTTTCCGTATAACTTTTGTATAACAGGCTGCCGGCGGTAAAATTTTCTGACTGCTTTTATTAAATTTACGGGGGTTAGAGGTTATGACTGTTGCAAAGCTTACACAGAGACTTGTCAATTACGCCGCGCCGCGCGAGAAGCGCTACGATTTGCGCGATACTGAGGTTAAAGGGCTTTTCCTGCGCGTGGAGCCGTCGGGGAAGAAAACCTTCTATATAAATTACCGCACGCCGAGACCTGCAAGACGCCAGCGGAATATCAAGCTTGCGCCGGGCTTTACGCCGCTTTGCGAAGTGCGTGCGGCGGCAAAAAGATTTTTGTCGCGCCTGTGGCTTGAAAACAGCGACCCCGCATGGCTTCGGGCACCTTCCGTAACCGTTGCGGAGCTTCTGAAAAAATATGAGCCGTGGGTTAAAAAACAGCGCAAGAGCGGGAAGAAAACCGTGCGTATGATACAGCAGTTCGGCGAATTTCTTCCTGCGCCGGTTTCTTCGCTGACGAGCGAAACGATTTCCGCGTGGCAGAAACGACAGACGAAAATCAAGGGAGCGACCGTTAACAGACGACTTGCCGCGCTGCGCTCAATGCTTTCATGGGCAAAGCGGCAGGAGCTTATCCCCGAAGTGCCTTTCAGCGTCTCAAAGGTTTCGCAAAAGGATTCCAAAATTGTCGAGCGTTATCTCACGCCGGAGGAGAGGGAAAAACTTCTGTCCGCGGCGGAAAAATGCGGAACGAAATGGATGAAAACTGCGATTATCCTTAGTCTGAACACGGGAATACGAAAGGGCACACTGCTGAAATTGAAATGGAGCAACGTTGACCTTGAAAACAAGCAGCTGAAACTGGAAGCGGCGATTATGAAAGGCGGAAAAGACGCAGTGCTTCCGCTGAACGACGCTGCCTGCGAAGAGCTTGCACGATGGAAAAAACGAACGCGAAAGCAGAAAGGGCTTGTGTTTTCCATCCACGGCAAACGCCTGAGCGACACGCGGACGCAGTTTTGCAAACTGTTGGAGCAGGCAGGGATAAAAAATTTCAGCTGGCACTGCCTGAGGCACGATTTTGCAAGCCGCCTTGCAATGGCGGGAGTTTCAATGCACGTCGTACAGAAGCTTATGTGCCATTCAACGCTTCAAATGACCGAACGCTACGCGCATCTTGCGCCGAGTGTGCTTGCCGAAGCCGTCTCCGTTTTGGAATAAAAAAGGTGAAAAAACGGCGGCATGTTACACGGAAGTTATACACGGCTGTTTTAACGCGCCCTGAAATTTTGAAAAAATGAAAGACAAAATAAAACCGCTTTCGGACATTCAAAGGTGCCCAGCAGGCAACGCGTTATGAAGTAGCAGCAATGGTCGCCCGCGCGGTCGCGGCAGGCGATGCGAAACACGCAAGCAAAAAAGACGTTGAACTTCTTAAGAAACTCTGCGTCGAATTCAAAGACGAACTCGCAGCACTCGGCGCGAAAACCGACAAACTCGACAAACGCGTAACGAAGCT
>JAGHTZ010000016.1 GCA_018065065.1 Candidatus Equadaptatus faecalis
AGACAGTCATTAAGGCTGTTGGCAAAAAAACTGCATGACGCAGAACGAAACGCAACAAACTGAAAACAACGCCGGCGGAGAATACTCCGAACGGCTGTGTGACGATACATTGACGGGCTGAACGGCAAATTCAGCCCGTTTTTTTGTGCCCGAAAGCGGGGCGGTACAGCATTGTTGAAAGCAATATAAGTTTTCTGTTTGCAAACAGACGGGAACGCTATATAATTATTTGTAAGAAAATCTTACAAAGGCGGTGCTGCTTATGACTGCACAGGTTTTGACAGTTTCCTCCAAAGGACAGATTGCGCTTCCTGTTTCCATGAGGCGTGTTCTGTCGATAGATACAGGGGACAAACTGGTTGCTTACGTTGCAGGTGACGTCATCATGCTTAAAACGCTGAAACTTCCGACGGAAGAAGAATTTAACCTTTCCCTGAAAAAAGCTCAGAAATGGGCGAAACAGGCAGGATATGTTGAAAGCGACGTCAATGAGCTTGTAAAGGACGTGCGCAGGAAAAAAAGAGCATGAAAATTGTCATAGACACAAACGTTCTTATCTCCGGCGTATTTTTCGGCGGTAATCCTGAAAAAGTTCTGCGTGCGGCAGTAAACAGGGGCAACTGAATAAAGATATACTTGCGCCGTTAATCGGAGCAATGGAGTTTGTAGTACCCGTTTCCAAAGTAGAGATATGCAGGGATCCTGACGACGACAAATTTCTGGCATGTGCGCTTGACGCGGGGGCTTACTACGTTGTAAGCGGCGACGCGGATCTTCTCGTAATAGAAAATTTTGAAAATATAGAGATCATCACGGCAAAAGATTTTTGCGAAAGATTTTTGGATAAGTAATTCTGTCAAGAATGCTAACTGTATTAAAATGTGGAATTTCCGATAAAAGAACAAAACCCAACGGGCTGAAAGATTTTCAGCCCTTTTTTTTTAGCGAGGCGGAGTGGTACAGCACAAAATTTTTAAAAAATGTCATTTTGAAAATGACATTTTTTTATATTTGCGCATTAGACTTTGTACAAGGACGGACAAAAAGGGACAAAAAGTTACAGAAATTGCGAGATTTGGATCGCTATTATTCCAGATATGGAATATAATAGATACAGCGTTAGTTGCTTGGAGGTTGGACTATGGACTACATTTCTGTCAGAGAGGCTGCAAAAGCGTGGGGGATTTCTGTCCGCAGAATTTCTACTCTCTGCTCAACAAACAGAATACCTGACGCCGAAATGCTTGGCAATATGTGGCTTATTCCGAAAAATGCACAGAAGCCGGAAGATGCGCGTTATAAGTTGTTTGGCGGTCTGCACCCTATTGTCAAATGGGTTGGCGGCAAAGGGCAGCTTTTAGAAGAAATAGCAAAGAAATATCCGGCAGGCTTGGGTACGACTGTTAAAAATTACGTTGAGCCGTTCGTTGGCGGAGGCGCCGTGCTTTTTGAACTGCTTGGCAAATATAAATTTGACAACGTCTATATAAGCGACATAAACGCCGAACTGATTAACCTTTACTGTATGGTCAGAGATCATGCCGGAGAAGTTATAGATATTCTGAAAGGTTATGAAAAAGAATTTCTTCCGTTAAAGGACGATGACAGAAAAGCATACTATTATGCACGGCGCGATGAATTTAATAGACTGATTGAAACAGGCAGCAGTACAAATTCCGTACTTGGTGCGGCGATATTTATTTTTCTTAACAGGACTTGCTTTAACGGTTTGTACCGAGTTAATTCCAAAGGGCTTTACAACGTGCCTATGGGAGCCTACAAAAATCCGAAGATATGCGACGAAGAAAATCTGTCAGCCGTCTCAAAAGCGTTGCAGAATGTAACAATAGCCTGTGCGGATTATCGGAAATCCATAGAGTACATAGACGAAAATACGCTTGTGTATCTTGACCCCCCATACCGTCCGTTAAACACTACTTCCGCATTTACTTCATACACGGAAAGCGGTTTTAGCGACCAAAATCAGATAGAACTCGCAGAGTTTGTGCAGGAACTTACCAAACGAAAAGCAAACGTAATATTAAGTAATTCAGATCCAAAAAATGCCGATGAAAACGATAATTTCTTTGACGAACTATACAGCAGGCAAAATATTTTCCGTGTAGCAGCGAGCAGAATGATAAACAGCAAAGCGCAGTCACGCGGTAAAATCAGCGAAATTTTGGTTTGCAACTATTAAAAGGAGTGATTGATAATGACAAAGAGAAATTTTGATGAGTGGCTTGGTACGTTTACGGAGAGCATTGCAGACTATGCGTATTACATTGATTTTGCAAAAGTTTATACAAATGTTGAGGCGATTAAAATTGAGCTGAACATATTAAACAGTCTTGTCGGTGTCAAAGACATTGAGCAGAAGTTTGAAGCGCTTGCAGCTAAATATCCGGAGACCTTGAAATGTATTCCAATCCTTCTTGCAAAAAGAGAAACAGAAATTTCTGCAATGGATGCTGACGGCGCGTATAAATTTAGTTTTACGCAAATGAATTACAGCATTGAAGAATACAAAATGTTTATGCGTAAAACCGGACTTTTTAATCTGCTTGCAAACCATATCATAAACAATCTTGTTGATTATGTCACCGGCGTTGAAACAGGGCTGGATTCCAACGGAAGAAAAAATCGCGGTGGGCATCTTATGGAAAACCTTGTGGAGCGATTTATTATCAAAGCAGGGTTTGAAAAAGACAAAAATTATTTTAAAGAGATGTACATTAGTGAAATTCAGGACAAATGGCATGTGGATTTGTCGACTGTGTCCAACGAGGGCAAAAATGAAAAACGCTTTGATTACGTAGTCAAAACGAGCAGCAACATATATTTGATTGAGACAAATTTCTATACAAGCGGAGGCTCAAAGTTAAACGAAACGGCACGCAGCTACAAAACCCTGACAACTGAAATTGCTCCGCTTAAAAATATACATTTTGTGTGGATTACAGACGGACTTGGCTGGAAATCTGCTAAAGGCAATTTACGGGAAACCTTTGACGTGCTTGATACGCTCTACAACATAAACGATCTTAAAAATGGGATAATTTCAGCGGTATTCAAGTAATGGCAGAAAAAATTGTCAGCTGGGAACCGGAAAATTTTGAACTTGAAACAAATACGGTTTGGAGTTTTCCTGATCGCGGCAAGTGGGCTACACACGATGCAAAATGGCGCGGCAACTG
>JAGHTZ010000017.1 GCA_018065065.1 Candidatus Equadaptatus faecalis
AACGTTTCAAAACCACCGAGCCGGAACAGGATTAAAAACAACAATTCTGTTCCCCGTCACTCTCTGCACTGTAATGTTCACAGAATAAGAAATTTGTAACACCCCCCTGACGGGGAAACGAAGAACTATGAACGCAGAACGAAAAACTGCTGAAAAAACATAGTAATATCAATGCTTTATGTCGTATTTGCAAAAGCGGGACACTAAATAAGGAATTTGTAACAGGATAACGGGAAATGCTGATAAGGACTGTGTTCGGAGCTTATTAGGAAATAAAAAACGAAAATAATTAAAAAGAAATGCTAAAGAAATTATTTTTTTTGCTTTTTTATTGCAAAACTGTGTCAATAAGCCGTAAAGCGTTGTAAATACTGCATATATGTTATTTTCGCTAAAGTTATTCGAGTTTATTCTGCGTAAAATAATGAATGATATTTTAGTCTTGACTGCTTAAAAAAATATGTGGGCACAAAAAAACCGGCTGACTGCCGGTTGGATTTTTCTGGTGGAGCTGAGGCGATTTGAACGCCCGACCCCCTCCGTGCGAGGGAGGTGCTCTCCCGCTGAGCTACAGCCCCTTAACGTACCGAAGAATTTTATACCAAGGTGCGCAGTTTTGTCAAATTAAATTCTTTAACTGCTATAATAGAGCGGAGGAAGTGATTAAATGTCTTTCGGTCCTGAGCTTGTGTGGTTTTGGAGTGAGCAGCTTAAGGTTTTTGAGAAGCGCCGCCTGTTTAAGGCAGACGGTGCAGATTCATACTGCGTGTTCACTTTTTCCGGCAGCAGGGATTCTCTTCTGCTTTCATGGAACGCACAGTTCTGCGGCGCCGCGTTTGTTTCGGAGAGTGAGAAGAAAAGACTGTTTGCTTCGTCAAAGCAGCTTCCGCCTATTATAAATCTGTTTAAGAGCCAGCTGACGGGTGCGGAGCTTGTGTCCGTGCGGCAGCTTAACCGCGACAAAATTCTTGAGTTTGCTTTTTCAAAGACTGTCGGCGCGGGTTTTGTGTCGGAGTTTTATCTCGTTTTTGAGATTATGGAGCGTTACAGCAATTTAATTCTGCTTGATTCGGACAGAAAGGTTGTTGAAGCGGCAAAGCACGTGCATCCCGCAGAAAACCGTTACCGTTCCGTTCTGCCCGGTCAGCCGTACACGGCGCCGCCTGAGTTCCGCGGCATTTCGCTTGAAACGTGGCTTGCGGAGCCTGATAAGGCAATGCTTGACGAGGTGGCGGGTTTCGGCAGAAAGTTCCGTTTCGCGGTTGAGGATAAGACGTGCTCTGAGCTTGTTTCGGGTATGAAGGATTTCTTCCGTGACAGTTCAAATATGCTGCCTCAGCTTTCCGGAAATTATTTTACGGTTTATCCGTCTTTGGTCAACGAATACGCACAGCCGCTCAGCGGTTACAGGCTTGGGCGCGAGGAGCTGCTTGCACCGCTTCTGAGGCGTGAGCTTGACGCCGCGAGAAAGAAAACGGCTGACAAAGTTAAGCATGAGCTTACGCGCAGGGAACGGCAGCTTACGGATATCATGAATCTGCTGAACGGAGAGGAGGCGTCTGAGTTTAAGCGACGGGCGGATCTGATTACGGCTAATTTGTGGCAGATGAAGCAGGGCACCAGTGCGGAGATTAAGTGCTACAACGATGAGGGAGAGGAAGTTTCCGTTGTCGTGCCGCTTGATCCGGCTTTTACGCCAGCGAAGAATGCTGAGCGGCTTTACGCGAAATACAAGAAGATTACTGCTGCGCAGAACAGGGCGGCAGCGCTGCTTTTCAAGGTGCAGGGCGAGATCGCAGAGCTGAATGAGCAGCTTGCGCTTGCACAGACGCTGGAGGATACGGATGAGCTGGAAGCGCTCGGCAGGGAAGTCGGGCTTCGTGATGCCAAGCCCAAAAACAAGAAGAATGCCGATACGCTTCCGCCGTACAAGCGTTTTGATTTTGATTACGCGATAGTCGTTGCCGGTCTTTCTGCAAAGGGGAACCGCTACGCTACGTTTAAGTTTGCAAAGCCGGACGATATATGGTTTCACGCGCAGGGCGTGCCCGGTTCGCACGTTATTCTGCGTTTCACGAGGGCTGTTACGGAGGAGGAACGCGCTTATGCGGAGAAGTTCTGCGCTTCGCTTGCGTGCTGCTTCTGCAAAACGCCCGTGTACGGCCTGAGAGTGGATTTCTGCGAAAGAAAACAGGTCACAGGAATTCCAGGGCAGACCGCGAACGTTACGTACAGGGATTTCAAATCCGCCGACGGCGATCCGTTCTTTTGGGACGAGAGCCTGAGAGCTTCCGAAAACGGGAATAATTAATTTCCTGTCTGAGCCGTTAAGTTTTGCCGCATATAATATTTTTGGGCAGAAAATTTGTCGCAGTTGTTGACATTTTTTTGTTTTTCTGTTGTAATTTTCTTTGTTCGGCTGTTAAAGGCACGGTGATTTGATGCTCAGAGAAGACAATTTCTGCGTTTCCTGCTCTGTTTCATACGCTTCGCAGTTCAATGCGGAGCAGTTTATGCGTACTGCAAGGACGGTTCTGCCTTCACTGAACGAAAAGGACAGCTATATACGCTCAGGTCTGTTTATCCATCCGGAAGCAAGAGATTTTGTATCCTCTTTCAAGTGCTGCGGAAGTTCGACAGCTGACGGTTCCAGAATAGAGGTTTTGCAGCTTCAGCTGACGGGTATGCTTGACTCTGCCTCTTTCGATGCGGCGACCGAGTTTGTCTGCCGTCATCTTCTTGAAAATTCATGCGACGCGGCGTTTGTCTCTTTCACGCCTGCTTCGGGAAAAGGCTGGAGAACCGCGCTTGTCCGTTCGCCGCGTTTCTGCAGTTTTGAAATACCTCAGGACATTGTCCGTTATATGATTGAAAAACTTTTGCGCGTGTATCTTGCAAAAAATTGTCAGCTGACTGAGGCGGAGCTTGACGTGTGCTTCCCGAAGGAAGGCTCGCTTGTTGACGATACGCAGCTTAAGGATAAGGCACGCATAATTGACGCCGCGCTGAAAACAATGCGTTTCTGCGACCCTGCGGTCGGCAACGGGCAGCTTGCCAACGCGCTCGTTAATGCGGTTGTCAGCCGCAGACTGAGGCTGAATAAATTTTTTACGCATAAAATGGAGCGCACGGAAGAAAAATTTTTCAGAAACGCTCTGGAAAATTCGCTCTGTGCGACAGACTGCGACCCGGGCATCGTTGAAACGTTCAAGCTTGAAATGCGCCTCAATATGCCCGATGCCGCTCTTGACGGCAGAATTGTGTGGGGCAACGTGCTGCTTGAAGACCTTTTCGGAAGAAAGCGTTTCCATGCCGTTATTTCCGACCCGCCTCACATGAAACAAGACTATTTCTTCTTTATCAAGAAAGAGCTTGCAAATTATAAAGCCGATTCGCAGAATGCCGACATATACTGCTATTATGCGGAACGCTCCTTCGATTTGCTGGAGAGCGGCGGAATTGCAATGCTTCTTACATCAAACCGCTGGATGCGCGCGGATTACGGCAGGGGACTGCGCGGTTTCCTTGCCTCCAAAAACGTGCTTGAAATTGTTGACTACGGAAATATTCCGGCGCTTGACGGCTCAAATATGTCAATGTCGCTTTTTACCGCTGAAAATTCTCCGGCTTCCGGAAATCCCGTCAGATTTGTTTCGACCGATACAGAGCGTTCGATAACCGACCTGCTGAGTTTTGCGGAAGAAAACGCGGGCTCGCTTGACCTTTCAGCCCTTTCTTCCAAACGCTGGAAACTTGCCCCTGCGTCGGTTTCGTCCCTGCTGGACAAGCTTCAGAGCATTGGTATCCCGCTTGAGGAATACGCAGGAAAGAAAAAACTTTTCCGCGGAATTCTGACCGGCTGCAACAAGGCTTTTACAATGGAACGCGAAAAGGCGGAAAAATTGATTGAAAAAGACGCAAAATACGCTGAAATTCTTAAGCCGTTCCTTTCAGGCAGAAACGTAAAACGCTATGCCAAGCCTGTTGTTAAAAAATATCTGATATGTATACCGCGCGGCTTCACTGACGCGCACAGAAACGGAGCCGACCCTGAAGAATGGTTCGCTGAAAATTATTTTGACGCCGCGCTGCATCTGAGCAGCTTCCAGAACATTGCAGAACACCGGCGCGACCAGGGGGATTACTGGTGGGAACTGCGTTCGTTCAAGCATTACGAAGCGCTTTCCGAACCTAAAATAATTTGTCCGACGATTGTCAGCAAGGTTTCCGCGACAATGGACCTTGACGGTCTGTACTCAAACGACAAAACGTCGGTAATAATCGGGGAAGATTATTATCTGCTCGGTATTCTCAATTCGCGCGTGATGGATTTTTGGTTCAGGCAGAGAGCAGGCGAACTGCTGAACGGCTATTACGAACTCAAACCTGCCGACATTGCCCGTGTGCCCGTCGTTAAAGTAAGCCTGACTCGGAAAAGCAGTGTTAAGCTCCGCGACGAGATCGCAGAGTGCGCGAAGCGCCTGCTGAAAATATATGCCGGAGGCAGCAAAACGCTTCTTCCCGAACAGAGAGACGCTGCGTTTGAAACAGAGCGCAGGCTCAATGCCTGTGTGAACAAGCTGTACAGGCTGACAACAGCTGAGATAAAGATTACGGAGAATTTCTGATAAAAGCGTGATATAATTCTTGCGTTTTCGGGATGTAGCGCAGTCTGGTTAGCGCACCTGCTTTGGGAGCAGGGGGTCGTCGGTTCGAATCCGACCATCCCGACCATAATTTTTGTACAGCACAGCGTTTAGAATTCTGCTTGACTATTTTGCGCTTTCGCTGTAATATACTCTCCGTCGCGAGACGCGAGTATGCGGAAATAGCTCAGTTGGTAGAGCGACGGCCTTCCAAGCCGTAGGTCGCGGGTCCGAATCCCGTTTTCCGCTCCATTGAAATCATGGCCTCCACGGCAACGCGGAGGTCTTTTTAACAGGAGGAAACAATATGAAAAAGACAGTTATAGCATTGCTTGCAGCACTTTCAATCTGCATTGTTCCGGCAGTTTCTTTTGCGGCAGAGCTTGTCGGTTACATCAATCCGGCAGAGGTTATGTCCAAACACCCCAAATTCGCATCTGTTCAGAAACAGATAGCGGCATTTGCCGACCAGAAGGAAAAAGAGGTTGACAAGGAAGTTGAGAAGGCAAAGGACGACAAAACCAAGGAGCAGATAATCCGCAAAAAAGCGAGAGAAGTCGCCGATAAGGAAAACGCCCTTATGCAGCCGATTTTCAAAGACGTCAGCAATGCAGTTCAGGCAGCGGCAAAGGCAAGCGGCTGCAAGGTCGTAGTCAATATGCAGTACGTTGTCTGCGGCGGCGTGGACCTTACGAAAGACGCAATAGCGAAGCTTAAATAATTTCTTGCATTAAACGTGTGTCGGCGGTAAGATTTTACCGCCGGTAGGGAACGCAATCACATCCCGCCGTACGGCGGGATTTTTGTATGGTGATGGTATGGACAGACAGACAGCAGGTTTCAGAAAAAAATTTGAGGCTGCCGGAAAAAGACAAGGCTGGCTGCAAAGCGCTTCCATTCTTGCCGCCGTTTCGGGCGGCGGGGATTCTGTTGCCCTGCTCTGGCTGCTCAAAAATTTTTACAAGGGAAAAATCGCTGCGGCGCATATAGACCACTGCACAAGAAATGGCGCTTCTCACAGAGACGCTGATTTTGTCCGAAAGCTTTGCGAAAAATGGGATATTCCCTGTTTCGTTAAAGAAATTGACGTTGAAAAAGAAAAACTGACGGGCGAATCTTTTGAAATGGCGGCGCGCAGAATACGCTACGGATTTTTTGACGGGCTTGCCGCTGCCGAAAAATTTGATTTTATCGCACTCGGGCATAATCTTGACGATCTTGTTGAAACACAGCTGCTCAATCTTTTCAGGGGAACGGGCATTGACGGATTGCGCGGCATTCCCGAAGTGCGCGGCAGGATTGTCCGTCCGGTTATTGATTTTCGCAGGGACGAACTGAGAAAAATTTTGTCGGCACGGGAAATTTCCTGGTGCGAAGACGAAACAAATGCAGGGAATACATACAAAAGGAACAAGATCAGAAACGACCTTATCCCGTGGATAAAAGAAAACATGAACGCCAATTTTGAAATATCTATGGCGGCACTTGCCCGTCAGGCAGCGGAATTGTCCGCCGTGCGCAACGCAAAAGCGGAAACGCTGCTTGCGGATATTTCCTGCGAAAACGGGACGGCGCTCGCAGCATGGCGCAGAAATGCCGTAAAGGGGCTTGCAGATTCCGATATTTCAGAGCTGTTCCGCTTGCAGGGGAAAAAGCTCGGACTGCCGGTGCTTGACAGAAAACGCACGGAAGAGCTTGTGAGGCTTGCAAAAGCTGGCGGCAGATGGCGTTTCCAGTGGGCGGCGGATATTGAAGTGTGCAGAACGGCAGAGGGAATTTTCTGGCTGCACAGAGCAGACGCAGAACGGATATAAATAAGAATTTTAAGTCAAATTACCGATAAAAAGCATCATTATATGTGGTATCATTACTGGGAAATTTAATTTACGTACGGAACAAGGGGTGCGCTCTATGGATTACAGGCTTGACAAGGTTCTCATAAGCAAAGAGGAAATTCAGAAGAAGATTAAAGAGCTCGGAGAGCAGATTGCGCAGGATTACAAAGGCGAAGAACTGATTTGTATCTGTGTTCTGACCGGGGCTTTTGTTTTTCTTGCCGACATGGTCCGTGCAATAGGCAAAGAGGTTGACGTCAAGGTTGATTTCATGGTCATTTCTTCTTACGGCAGCGGAACGAAAAGCAGCGGGGTAGTGCAGATTCATAAGGATCTCAGTAACTCCATAGAGGGAAAACACGTCCTTATCATAGAGGATATTATCGATTCCGGACTTTCGCTTTCTTATCTGCTTAAACTTCTCGGAGACCGCCATCCCAAGAGTCTCAACGTATGCGTCTGCTTTGACAAGCCTGACCGCCGCAAGAAAGAGATTGAAACGAAATACACCGGCTTTGTCATTCCCGACGAATTTGTGGTCGGCTACGGTCTTGACGTTGCTGAAAAATACCGCCATCTCGATGCGCTTTATTCGGTAAAGGCTGTTGCGGAATAAAAAGAAAAGAGGTCCAGCTTTGAACAAATTTAAAAATATCGGCGTTTACATAGTCGTAATCGTTCTTGCAGTAAGTCTTGTGAACATCTTTATAAATCCCGGCACTGAAACGGAGAAAAAAACGGTGCTCGATTTCACCTACAGCCAGCTGTTGCAGAACGTTGCGGACGGAAAAGTCAAATCTGTTGAAATAGACCACAACGAGCATATAAAAGGCGTACTTGCCGACGGCAAAGAGTTCGCGACGGATATTCTCGATGCCGAAACGCTTCCGGCAAAGCTTGCCGAAAAGGGCGTTGAAGTCAAGGTTATCCCGCCCAAGGAAAGCACGTGGTACAGCACGCTGCTTATTTCTCTGCTTCCTACGCTGCTTCTTGTCGCCGTGTGGATTTTCTTCATGAACCGCATGCA
This sequence comes from Candidatus Equadaptatus faecalis, assembly GCA_018065065.1. Lineage (NCBI taxonomy): Bacteria > Thermotogati > Synergistota > Synergistia > Synergistales > Synergistaceae > Candidatus Equadaptatus > Candidatus Equadaptatus faecalis. The sequence goes on from JAGHTZ010000017.1 coordinate 7,509, forward strand.
GGGCGGAGGCAGAATGATGGACTTTGCAAGAAGCAAAGCCAAAATGTTCCTTGACAACAGAAAGAAAGTCACGTTCGCGGACGTTGCGGGGTGTGATGAAGCCAAGGAAGAGCTTATGGAAATAGTTGAGTTCCTCAAAAAGCCGGATCGCTTTGCAAACCTCGGCGCGCGTGTTCCCAAGGGCGTGCTGCTGCTCGGCTCACCCGGCACCGGCAAAACGCTGCTTGCAAGAGCCTGCGCCGGAGAGGCGGAAGTGCCGTTCTTCAGCATAAGCGGTTCAGATTTTGTCGAGATGTTTGTCGGCGTCGGCGCTGCCCGTGTCCGTGATATGTTTGACCAGGCGCACAAGATGCATCCGTGCATTATTTTCATAGACGAAATAGACGCGGTCGGACGCCAGAGAGGTACGGGACTCGGCGGAGGGCATGACGAAAGAGAACAGACGCTCAACCAGCTGCTGATTGAGATGGACGGTTTTGAGGACAATTCCGGAATAATAGTTATAGCCGCCACCAACAGGGCTGACGTTCTTGACCCTGCTCTGCTGCGCTCAGGACGCTTTGACAGACAGATAGTTGTTGACGTGCCCGACGTTAAAGGCAGGGAGGCAATTCTCCGCGTTCATCTGCAAAACAAAAAGGTTGCCGACGGCGTGGATATAGCGACAATTGCCAAACGCACACCGGGCTTTGTCGGCGCGGATCTTGAAAACATTACGAATGAAGCTGCACTCCTTGCCGCGAGACACGGCAAGGAAAAGATAGAAATGCCGGAATTTGAAGAAGCAATAGACAAGGTTATTGCCGGACCCGAACGCAAGAGCTTTGTACTTACGGAAAGGGACAAAAAAATTACCGCCTGCCACGAAGCGGGACACGCCGTTGTCGCGAGCAAGCTTGACGGAGCCACAAAAGTTCACAAGGTTTCCATTATCCCGCGAGGCAGAGCGCTCGGGCTCACCTGGCAGATACCTGACACAGACAAGGTGCACATTGCGAAAAGCGACATGCTGAACGAAATAACTACGCTGCTTGGCGGACGCTGCGCGGAAGTGCTCAAATTCAAAGACGTAACCACGGGTGCGTCCAACGACCTTGAAAGAGCCACGCAGGCGGCACGCGACATGGTTACGCGCTACGGCATGAGCGAAAAGCTTGGGCTGGTGGTGCTTGGCAGACAGCAGCATGAAGTATTCCTCGGTCGTGATTTTGCGGACGAAAGCAAAAATTACAGCGGGGAAATCGCATACGAAATAGACAAGGAAGTACGCAGCATAATAGACGGCTGCTTTGCGAAAGCAAAGGAAATTCTTGAAGCCAACGAAGCCGTTCTCGACGATATGACCACGCGCCTGCTTGAAAAAGAGGTGCTTGAAGGAAATGAGCTTGCCGAGCTTCTCGGCTATCCGCCGGAGGAAGAACCGGAAAAGAAAGACGCGGAAACTGCGGAAACAGACGAAAACGCCGGAAAACAAGAGCAGACGCCGGAAGTCGCAGCAGAAAACAACGTTTCTGAAAATACTGAAGCGTAACTAAAAGTATACCGAAAAACTCCGCGATTTTAAAGTGTGACTTTAAAATCGCGGAGTTTTTATAATCTGTTAAGCGTTTTGGAAGACAGAAATATATTTATTCATTTACAGCAGATGCGCCCTGAGCCACTCTCCGTCTTTTGCGATGAGATACGCCGGCGGTATATCAAAAATCGTGCGGCAGCCTGTCTGTCCCTCCTGTGACATTCTGTGAGCCGCTCTTGCAAGGGCGACGAGAATGCTGCTTGTGAACTCCGGATTTGAGTCAAGCGTCAGCTTGTATTCGATTATCTGTTTAGTTTCTTCGTTCCAGCCGGTTTTGCCGCCGCGTATTACGAACCCGCCGTGCGGAAGTCCGCTGTGTTTGGCAAGCAGTTCTTCTTCGCTTATAAAGTGTACAGTAGTGTCATATTCGTCGAAGTAGTTCGGCATTGTTTTTATCTCGCGTTCGACGCGCTCGGCGTCCGCGCCTTCCTCAAGCACGACGTAGCATTCGCGCGTATGCTTCTGCCTTGTCGTAAGCTCCGGATTTTCGCCGTTTCTGACAGAATCAAGCGCCGCCTGCACGGGGCAGGTGTACTGCTTTGCATTCTTTACCCCGTCAATGCGCCTGATTGCGTCGGAATGTCCTTGGCTTACACCGCGTCCCCAGAAGGTGTAATCCTTTCCGCTGACGAGAATTGCGTTGGCGTAAAGTCTCTGCAGAGAGAACATGCCCGGGTCCCAGCCGCCTGAAATAACGGCGAGATTGCCGCCTGCTTTTGCTGAGGCGTTGACGTTTGCAAAATGCTCCGGAATTTTTGCGTGGGTGTCGAAGCTGTCAACGACGTTGAAAAGCTTTGCTGCTTCCGGTGTCTGAACGGGAAGATCGCGTGCCGAGCCTCCGCAGAGAATAAGCACGTCTATTCTGCCCTTGTATTTTTCAAGCGACGATACGTTTTCAACGGCCGCCGTGTCTGTCAGTATTTTTACATCGGAAGGATTTCTCCTTGTGAAAACCGCTTCAAGCTGCATGTCGGGGTTTTGTTTTACGGCGCATTCAACGCCGTGTCCGAGATTGCCGTAGCCGAGTATGCCTATCTTTGTCGTCATGTGTTTCACTCCCTGCAAGAGATAATTTTCATGCTGAAAGTATACACTAAAAAAGGCGGATTACCGTGTTAAAATTAAGTCATGAATGAGAAATTTAAGCTTGTGTCTCCGTGGCCCATGTCCGGAGACCAGCCTGAGGCTGTTGAAAAGCTGCTGAAGGGCTTTACAGAGGAACACGCCGTTCAGACGCTGCTGGGGGTTACGGGCAGCGGAAAGACCTTTACCATGGCGAATATCATTCAGGGGCTTCAGCGCCCTACGCTTATCATGGCGCACAACAAAACGCTTGCGGCGCAGCTTTACAGCGAATTTAAGGAGTTTTTCCCCGAAAATTCCGTAAATTATTTTGTAAGCTATTATGACTATTATCAGCCGGAAGCGTACATGCCCGCACAGGACATATACATTGAAAAGGACGCTTCCGTCAACGAACGTATTGAAAAGCTGCGGCTCGCGACGACGAAGGCTCTGCTTGAACGGCGCGACGTTATAGTCGTTGCCTCCGTTTCCAGCATATACGGACTCGGCAAGCGGCAGAATTACGAGGACGCGATTATTTGGCTGAAAACAGGTCAGAACTGGGAACGCAGGGCGTTTATGACGAGGCTTCTTGACGCCTATTACACGAGAAACGACCTGACACTTACTCCGGGCACCTTCCGCAGCAGAGGGGAGTTTATAGAGATATTCCCGTCTTACAGCGATACGGCGGTGCGAATAGGCTTCTTTGACGACGAGATAGACAGGCTTGAAGAGATAGACCCTGTAAGCGGACACTGCGTAAAGGTTACGGACCACATAGGAATTTATCCGTCAGAACAGTACGTTACAACGAGAGAAGCTATCGAACGCGCCTCAGAAGGCATAAAACAGGAGCTTGAAGAATGTCTGCTGAAGCTGAACGGAGAGGGAAAACTGCTCGAAGCCGAACGGCTTAAAATGCGTACGACCTATGACCTTGAAATGCTGAACGAGGTAGGCTACTGTTCCGGAATTGAAAACTACTCTCGTTTCCTCGAAGGACGAGAGAAAGGGGAGCCGCCCGGAACGCTGCTTGACTTTTTCCCTCCGGACGCGCTTATATTTGTTGACGAGTCGCACATAACGCTGCCTCAGGTGCGCGGAATGTACAACGGAGACAGGGCGCGTAAGGACGTGCTTGTAGAGCACGGTTTCAGGCTTCCGTCCTGTCTTGACAACCGTCCGCTGAAATGGGACGAGTTTGAGCCGAAGCTTCACAGAGATACGCTGTTTGTTTCAGCTACGCCCGGGGATTACGAATTTTCACATTCGCTCCACGTCGTTGAGCAGCTTATACGGCCGACGGGACTTCCCGACCCTGTTATAGAGGTTCAGCCTGCCACGGGGCAGGTGGACGCTCTTGTTGCCGAGCTGCGTCCGATTATAGAGCGCGGGGAGAGGGCGCTTGTGACGACGCTTACTAAACGCTCCGCCGAGGATTTGGCTGAATATCTTGCCGAACTTGGAATAAAGGTGCGCTACATACATTCAGAGCTTGACACTTTTGAACGCGCCGAACTGCTCAGGGATCTGCGTCTTGGCGTGTTCAACGTGCTTGTAGGCGTGAACCTGCTGCGTGAAGGGCTTGACCTGCCTGAGGTTTCGCTCGTGGCGATACTTGACGCGGACAAAGAGGGTTTTCTGCGCGCGCACCGTTCGCTTATACAGATGGTAGGCAGGGCGGCGAGAAACGAAGCGGGACGGGTAATTCTTTTCGCGGACACGATTACGGACAGCATAGACGCAACGATAAAGGAAACAGCAAGGCGAAGGGAAGCACAAATTGCATACAATGAAAAGCACGGTATAGTTCCGAAAAGCGTGCAGAAAGCGGTTAAAAATCTGCTGCCGGAAGAAATGCTTGACGAAGAGGGAACATATGCAGAACACCGCGCGGCAGAACCGGAAGAAAAGGAATACAATATCAAGGAACTTGAAAAAGCAATGTGGACGGCGGTTGAGAAACTTGATTTTGAAAGAGCCGCCGAACTGAGAGATCTTATACAGGAACTGAGAGGTGGAGAGAAGCTTGAAACAGTGCATAAGCATAAAGGGCGCAAGGCAAAACAATTTAAAAAACATAGACGTTGAAATACCGAAATATCAGCTGGTCGTAATAACGGGACCGTCGGGCAGCGGAAAATCCTCGCTTGCCTTTGACACGATATACGCCGAAGGGCAGAGCCGTTACGTAGAGTCGCTCTCCTCATACGCAAGACAATTCCTCGGAATGTCGGACAAACCGGACGTTGACGAGATAACGGGGCTTTCTCCAGCAATTTCAATAGAACAGAAAGGAACAAACCACAACCCGCGTTCAACGGTCGGCACCGTCACCGAAATATACGATTATCTCCGTCTGCTTTTCGGCAGGGCGGGAATTCCGCACTGTCCGAAATGCGGTAAAGAGGTGCACCGTTACAGCGTTGACGAAATAGTTGACAAAATTTTCCGCGAATATGACGGTCTGCCGCTTGAAATTTATTCCCCTGTAATAAAAGGCAAAAAAGGCGAATTCAAAAATACTCTGCAAAAACTGCACAAACAGGGTTATCTCCGCGCTCGCATTGACGGTGACGTCGTGTGGCTGGAGGAAGAAGTGGAACTTGAAAAAAACAAACGTCACACGATAGAATGTGTTATAGACAGGCTTAAGGTGCGCGAAGACAACAGAATGCGCCTCACGGAAGCGGTTGAAATGGCGCTTAAGCTTTCGGACGGCTTTGTCCTGCTTGTGTCAAAAGACAAACCGGAGCTTGAACTGACTGAACGCTACATCTGTCCGGACTGCGAAGTGAGCCTGCCTGAAATTGAACCGAGATTTTTCTCTTTTAACGCGCCATCCGGCGCGTGTCCCGAATGTTCGGGACTCGGTTTTCACGCGCATTTTTCGGAGGAACTCTCCGTTGACCCGTCGCTGAGTCTTGACGACGGGGCGTTCCTGCCGTGGAAAACCATGAAATATATGATTGAAAAGGCTCACGCCCTTGCTGATTTCAAAGGCTGGGACATATCAAAACCGTTTGGCGAACTGCCTGAGGAAGTGCGCCGTGCGCTCGTTTACGGCAGCGACGAAAAAATACCGATGATTTTTGAAACCAAACATGGCGACTGGGAATACAACGGACATTATCCCGGACTTATTCCGTGGCTTGAAAAACGCTACGGCGAAACCGAGTCCGAAAACTACCGTGAAGAACTGATGCGTTACCGAGTGGAAGACGAATGTTCATCGTGTCACGGGGCAAGGCTCCGTCCTGAAGCGCTCGCGGTTACGCTCGGCGGTTACAATATTGCGGAGCTTTCCAATCTTACGGTTGAAGAGCATATAAAGGTGCTTGACGGGCTGAAACTCGGAAAACAGGAACAGAAAATTGTCGGACAGGCGGTCAACGAAGTCCGCAAGCGTCTTGCTTTCCTTGTTGACGTCGGCGCAGGCTATCTCACGCTTTCCCGCCGTGCGGACACGCTTTCGGGCGGCGAAAGCCAGAGAATACGCCTCGCGACGCAGATAGGCTCACAGCTCACGGGAGTCCTCTACGTGCTGGACGAGCCGACGATAGGGCTTCATCCGCGCGACACAAACAAACTGCTCGCGACGCTTAAGGTGATACGCGACCTCGGCAACAGCGTCGTAGTCGTTGAACACGATAGGGACACGATGCTTGCCGCAGATTATCTTGTTGAATTAGGTCCCGAAGCAGGGGAAAACGGAGGGTATCTTGTTGCGGAAGGCAGCGCAGACGAACTGCGCAAAGGCGATTCCTCCACTGCGAAATATCTGCGCGGGGAAGCAGACGGCGTGTACAGCTCCGTCAAAAAATACAGAAGACCGAACGGCTGGCTGAAACTTACCGGCTGCCGCGAAAACAATCTGAAAAATATCAAAGCGGAAATTCCGCTCGGCGTGTTCGGAGCAATCAGCGGCGTTTCAGGCTCAGGCAAAAGCACACTGCTTTACGAAATACTTTACAAAGGGCTGCGCGGAAAATTTGACAGCGAATACCGCGAACGTCCCGGAAAATTCGACGACATCAAAGGCTGGGAAAAGCTGCGCAACGTTGTTCTTGTTGACCAGAGCCCGATAGGGCGCACGCCGCGTTCAAATCCAGCGACCTATACGGGTGTATTTTCCGCCATACGCGAATTTTTCTCCGAACTGCACGAAGCAAAACTGCGCGGCTACGCGCCCGGGCGGTTCAGCTTCAACGTAAAGGGCGGACGCTGCGAAGCGTGCAACGGAGACGGCGTCCTGAAGGTCTCCATGCTCTTTCTCCCCGACGTCTACGTAAAATGCGACGTCTGCAAAGGACAGCGCTACAACCGCGAAACGCTTGAAGTAAAATACAAGGGACACTCCATAGCGGACGTTCTGAACCTGACGGTTGACGAAGCCTGCGAGCTTTTTGCTGGAATACCGAAAATACTCAACAAACTTAAGGTAATTCAGGAAGCGGGTCTTGGCTACATACGGCTCGGACAGTCGGCTACAACGCTCAGCGGAGGTGAAGCGCAGCGCGTAAAACTCGCCACGGAACTGAGCAAAAAATTCCGCGGAAACACGCTCTATCTGCTTGACGAACCAACTACCGGACTGCACTATACGGACGTGCAAAAACTGCTCAAACTTCTGCACAGGCTCGTTGACCAGGGAAATTCGGTGATTGTTATAGAGCACAACCTTGACGTGCTTGCCTCATCAGACTACATAATTGACCTCGGACCTGACGGAGGCAAAAACGGCGGCGAAATATCGGCAAAGGGAACGCCGGCACAGATTGCCGAATCCGGAACGGAAACGGGAAAATATCTTGGACAGTTCCTGAAAGAAACCGCACGCGGCAAAACGGAGGAAAAAAATGAGAAAAACAGAAAACAGAAATAAACAACGGGAATATCCGACTGAAAAAAAAGAACCGGCGGAAGAACTCTGCTGGGGCAGAAATCCGGTAATATCCCTGCTTGAAAACAGCCCCGAACGCTGCTCAAAGGTGCTGCTTGCCAAAAACGTGCAGCCGCACGTAAAGGCAAAAATTGAAGAGCTATGCCGCGCGTCAAAAATAGTATTCAACAGCGTTGACTCTGCCTCGCTGGACAGGCTCTGCAACGGTGAAAATCATCAGGGAACCGCAGCGTACATGCTCCCCGTTACGCTCCTTGACGCGGAAGAATTTATACCTTCGCTTCCCAAGGCTCCGGCGCCGTGCCTCGTTCTGCTCTGCGACCATCTCCAAGATCCGCACAATCTGGGCGCAGTAATCCGAAGCGCCGAGGCGGCGGGGGCAAGCGGGGTAATAATTCCCAAACGCGGAAGTTGCATGCCCACGGGAACGGTTGTCAAAACCAGTGCCGGAGCGGCTTTGCGCCTGCCTGTTGCCCGTACCGGAAACGTTGCGCAGACGATAAAACTGTTTCAGGACGAAAATTTCTGGACTGTCGGACTTGCCATGGAAGGCAGCGAAACGCTCTTCAAAGAAGACATGCCGCCGCGCCTTCTGCTCGTAATAGGTGCAGAGGGAGACGGACTCGGACACGCTGCGGAAAAAGCCTGCGATGAGCTGAGAAAAATACCCATGCAGGGAAGCACGGGCTCGCTCAACGCCTCAGTTGCAGCCTCGCTTGCGCTCTTTGAATGGACGAGAAGCAGAAAATAGTTCTTTACGAGATCGCGTACTTGACTTGGTAATTCGCTAAGTATATAATAACTAAGCTATTTCAGGAGCAGTTGCTGAAAGAGCGGGCAGTCCCGCTCTTTCTTTTGTTAAAGGGGGGCTTGTTTTGGATAACGAAAAGCTTGAAGAAATTTACGCTGAGATGAAGAAGTGCATTGAAACCGAGGGGTACAACTGCGCAGGTTTCGAGCTTGTTTCCGAATGCGGCATGAATATTCTCCGCGCGTATATTGATATGCCGGGCGGCGTTGATTTGTCGGACTGCGAGACGGTCGCGAGGGTGGTTACTGATTATCTTGATACGGTTGAGAGTGCTTTGCCCGACCGTTACTATCTTGAGGTGAGTTCTCTCGGTCTTGAGCGTCCGCTTTTCTGTATGGAGGATTACGCGGCGCAGTGCGGCAAGAAGATTGCAATAAATCTCAAGAGCGGCAAGAAACTTGAGGCGACGCTTTGCGAGGCAGCCGATGACGAAATTGTTGTAATTGACAAATCTGGTGATAAAAGAACGATAGCTTTTGAAGATATCAGAAAAGCCAATCTGATTTACGAGGAAGAGAGCGGTCAGAAAAAGAGTTTCAAGAAAACGCCGCGCAAGAAAAAATAACACAGGATACAGACAGTTTTATCCATATAAATTTCAATATTTTTAAGAGGGGGAACAGAAAATGCTTTTGGTAAAAGATTTCGGAAAACTTCTTCATACCATTGCAGAGGAAAAAAATCTGTCGGAGGATGTTATTCGCGCAAGCCTGCAGGCGGCAATGAGCTCGGCTTACAAGAAATCCAGTCCGTACAACCAGAACAAAAACGTTGAGGCGTTTATTGACGCTGAAGGCGACCTCAAGATTGAGGAGATTCGTACCGTTGTTGAAGAGATAAAAAATCCCGACGCGGAACTGACGCTTGAAGAAGCAAGGGAAGAAGGCTATAACGACCTTGAGCTCGGCGACCAGATAAGAAAAGAAGTCAAGGTGTCTCCGGACAAGTTTGGCAGAATAGCCGCACAGACAGCGCGTCAGGTTATTATTCAGAGACTTAAGGACGCGGAGCGCCAGTATATTTACGAGCAGTTTGCGGACAAAATAGGCAACGTAATAGTCGGAAATATCTTTAAAGTTGAAGACGACCAGATTCTTATCAATCTTAATGAGAAAACGGAAGCGGTTCTTCCGAAGGATGAAAAGATTAACGGTGAAAGCTATCATGCAGGTCTGAAGATGAAATTCTTCGTGCTTGACGTCAGACAGACGACAAAAGGCCCGCGCATAGTTGTTTCAAGAACGCATCCGGGACTGCTCCGCAAGCTTATTGAGGTTGAAGTTCCCGAAATTCAGGACGGTACGGTTGAAATTCGCAGCATCGTCCGCGAAGCAGGTCTTCGCGCAAAGGTTGCGGTCAACAGCCTTGATCCGAACGTTGAGCCGCTCGGAGCCTGCGTCGGCAAACAGGGTATGCGCATAAAGGCTCTCAGCACTGAACTTAACGGCGAAAGAATTGACGTTATAGCCTGGAGCGATGATCCGTATACGTTTATCAGAAGCGCACTGTCGCCGGCAAAAATAGTAAAAATTGAGCCGGTCGAGGGTGTGGAGCATGCCGTTACGGCTTACGTCCACAGCGAGGATCTTTCGCTTGCAATAGGCAAGGCAGGGCAGAACGTGCGTCTTGCGGCAAAAATTACAGGCTGGAAGATAGATATCAAGGTGCTTGAAGCAGAAAAGCTTCCTACGATGAAGGAACTTTTTGTTGATATAGCAAGCATTGTAAAAGAGGACTAAAAACAGGCTGATGAAAAACGCAAATGCGGCAGAGAAAATAAAACAGGCAAGAAGCTGCATAGCCTGTGGCCGGACAGCCCGGAAAAACGAGCTGCTCAGGATTGTACGCACTCCCGAAGGAAGGGCAGTTTATGACCCGACGGGACGCGCAAACGGACGCGGGGCGTATTTGTGCCGCAAATGCGAGTGTATAGAACGCGCTCAGAAGAAAGAACTTGTCGCAAAACATTTGAACGTTGTTCCCGATGCCGATTTTTTTGAGAAGCTTAAGCAGGTTTGCGGCGAATGACCGAAAACGAACGAAAAATCCTGAATCTGCTCGGCATAGCGAGAAGATCAGGGGCTATATTCATAGGTCAGGATCAGGTTCTCGAAAGCTGCAAAAAGTATAAAGCTCTGCTTGTGTTAACGTCGGACGACTGCTCTGAAAACGTACTCAAAAGCCTGAAAAACGCGGAGACGCGCATAAACGTTGAAAGAATGAAACTTAATCTTGACAGGACGCAGATGGGACAGGCAGTAGGAACAAAATCAGCTCAGATTGTATCAATGGATTACGAAAACGGTTTTGCGGGGAAAATTCTCAGTTTAATGAACAGGAGTGATGCAGATGAGTAAAATACGAATATACGATCTTGCCAAAGAGGTCGGTAAAACAAATAAAGAAGTAATGGAAATTCTTGCAGGGCTCGGCATTGAAGTGAAATCTGCTTCAAGCTCGATAGAAGAGGCAGAAGCCGGCAAATTAAAGGCTTCCGTTTCGTCAGGCTCCGCTGAAAACAAAACCGCGGAAAAAAGCTCAAAGCCTGCCGCGGCGCAGCCTAAGCGTGGTTTGCCGCTTGTTAAAATCAAACCCGGGGCAAGCGTTGCGGACGTTGCTTCTTCCGTTGGCGAAAAATCGGGCAAGGCGGTCAAAATTCTTATGAATGCCGGTCTTATGATTTCAGCGGTTACCGCCGTTGACGACAATCTGCTCGGAGTTCTCGGCGAAGGCTTCGGCAGAAATTTTGTTTTTGCGGAGGAATACACGGAAACGGAAAATTTTGAAAGTTTTGAAGAAAAGCCCGTTGCCGCTGTCAGGAAGCCCGACAAAAAACACGACAAAAAAGCTGAAAAGAAAGCTGAGAAAAAAGCGGAAAGACAGATTGCAAAGCAGTCTGCTGCCGCCAAGGAAGAAGAAACAGAGCAGCTTGAACTCACGCCGAGGCCGCCGATTATTACGGTTATGGGACACGTTGACCACGGCAAAACGACGCTGCTTGACTATATACGCAATACTCACGTTACGAACAGGGAGGCAGGCGGAATTACGCAGCATATAGGCGCTTCCTGCGTAAATTACAACGGAAACACGCTTGTTTTCCTCGATACTCCGGGGCATGAGGCGTTCACTGCCATGAGGGCGCGCGGCGCTCAGGTTACGGATATCGCGATTCTCGTTGTCGCCGCCGACGACGGTCTTATGCCGCAGACAATAGAGGCTCTGAACCATGCAAAAGCGGCAAACGTACCGATTATAGTCGCGGTCAACAAAATGGACAAACCGCAGGCAAATCCTGACAGAGTACGCCAGCAGCTTTCCGATTATGGTCTCGTTCCCGAAGAATGGGGCGGCGATACGGTTATGGTAAATCTTTCAGCCAAAACCGGCGAACACGTGAACGAACTGCTTGAAATGATTATTCTTGTCGCCGAGCTTCAGGAACTCAAGGCGGCAAAGGAAGCCAAACCGCAGGGTACGGTTGTCGAAGCAAACCTCGACAAGGGCAAGGGACCGGTTGCAACGGTTATAGTTCAGAACGGAACGCTCAAACGCGGAGACATTATATACACGGATACTGCCTGGGGCAAAATCAGGGCAATGCTTGACGACAAGGGCAATATGGTCAGCAGCGCCGGACCGAGCATGCCTGTTGAAATTCTCGGACTTGAAAACGTCCCGCAGCCCGGAGAGATTTTCAAGACCTTCCCGTCAGAGCGCGAGGCCCGCGATTTTATGTCGCAGAAAGAGGTTGAACGCAGAGAGCAGATGTCTGTAAAAGCCAAGAGAGTCACCCTTGAAGAGCTTTATGACAAAATGCAGGGAGGAGAAACCCCGCAGCTGCACATAGTTCTTAAAACCGACGTTCAGGGCTCGCTTGAAGCTTTCCATGCTTCGCTTGTAAAAATGAGCACCGAAGCCGTCAGCGTGAATATTGTTCACGAAGGCGTCGGACGCATTTCCGAATCGGACGTTATGCTTGCCGCCGCCTCGAATGCCGTTATTATAGGCTTCAACGTCAGACCTGACAGCAACGCGAAGAAGATTGCCGAAACCGAAGGTATTCAGGTAAGACTTTATCAGGTAATTTACGATATGCTTGATGACGTTAAGGCAGCCATGGAAGGCATGCTTGCGCCCGAAATCAGGGAAAACACGCTCGGACAGGCTGAAATCCGCGATATTATCAGAGTTCCGAAGGTTGGAAACATTGCAGGCTGCCGTGTTCTTGAAGGTTCGGTGAAACGCGGAAGCGTGCGCCTTATCCGCGACGGAGTTGTTTTCTGGACGGGCGAACTTGCGAGCCTAAAACATTTTAAGGATGACGCAAGAGAAGTCAAGGCAGGAAACGAATGCGGTCTCAGCTTCGCCAAATTTCAGGATTTCAGAGTCGGCGACATCGTCGAATCCTTTGAAATTCTTAAAGAGAAGAGAACGCTCGATTAACCGTGGGAGTCTGCTATGCGTTCATACCGTATGGGAAGAATAAACAAAGAATTCCAGCGCAGCATATCCGACCTGCTTCAGCTGCGCATAAAGAAAGAACACGTCTCCGAGGCGATTATAACGGCGGTTGACGTATCTTCCGATTTGGGCTACGCAAAGGTCTATTACACTCTGCTTGACGAACACGTCAGGGGCACGGTGCAGAAAGCGCTGGAATCCGTTGCAGGACAGCTTCGCGGAATACTCGGCAGGGAAATGCACCTGCGCACTATTCCGCAGCTGACTTTTGTGTATGACAATTCAGAAGCCGAAGCGAGAAAAATGGACGAACTGCTTGACAGAGTAGCAAAGCTTGACGCTGAAATCATTAAATCGTCCGAAACGAAATCTGAGGAAGATGAAGACTGAGAATATTGCACGGAAACTGAAAGAATACAACAGCTGGACGATTCTCTGCCACGAAAAACCTGACGGGGATACGCTCGGCTGTGCCCTTGCTCTCTTTTCGCTCGGCAGGCGTATGGGGAAAAAGGTCGTCGCAGGCGGCAGGGACGCCGTTCCGGACAAATATCTTTTTCTCCCGTACAGCGGAGAATACAGGCAGTTTTCGGCAAATGACGTGCTGCCCGATTCCTTGCTTGTGGTCGTTGATACAAGCACAAAAAACAGATCAATAGAAGGCTTGGAAACAATTTTGCCGTTGCACGACAGCGTCGCGATGGACCACCATGCGGACAACGAGAAATTCTGCAAAATCAATCTTGTCTGTCCGGAGGCTTCGGCGGCGGCTGAAATTGTTGCGGAGCTTATGCACGATAATTTTGACATAAGCAGGGACGAAGCGGTGTGCCTTTACACTGCGCTCGCGACGGACAACGGCAGTTTCTGTTTTTCTTCGGTAACTCCGCGCAGTCATGAGATAGCATGTATTCTGCTGCAGGCAGGCGCAAAGCCGAATGAAATAGACAGCTACCTGAACGAGTCGATGACGCACGAAGCCCTGAAGCTTTGGGGAAGGGCAATGGAAGGTGCAGAACTGTTTGCGGACGGGACTGCCGCCGTGCTGCTCATTTCTGCTTCGGATTTTGAGGAATTTCATTCCGAGCCGAGTGTTACGGAAAATCTTGTCAATCAGCTGCTCCGCGTTAAGGGCGTCAAAATAGCGCTGTTTGTGTCCGAATTTGACGGTATGGTCAAGCTCAGCGTGAGAACAAAACAGCCGTACATTGCCCGCGAAATCGCGGCGTTTTACGGCGGCGGAGGACACGACCAGGCGGCGGGCGCAAAGCTGTGCGGAAATATAGACAAGGTGATTGCGGAACTTAAAGAACGGGTAACGAAATATGCCGAAATCGGGCTTTCTTGTAATAAATAAGCCGGTTGGAGAACGCAGTACGCGCTGTGTGGAGGTAGTGCACCGCAAGCTTGGCAGAAAAGCAAAGGTGGGGCACGGCGGCACGCTTGATTCCACGGCTTCCGGCGTTCTCGTTCTGCTGACGGGCGCAGCCACGCGGCTCAGCAATATCGTAATGGGATTTCCGAAATGCTATGCCGCGACGCTTCAGCTCGGAAGCGAAACTGATACTGACGACGCGTCAGGAAACGTTATCCGCGAGGCGGAATGGAGCCATTTGTCCGTTTCTGACATTGACGACGCTATGGCGGAGTTTTCCGGCTGGCGCCTGCAGACGCCTCCGAACGTTTCCGCGGTTCACGTCAACGGACAGAGGGCGCACGAATTGAGCCGCAGCGGACAGGAAGTTAAAATAGCTCCCAAGCCTGTATATTTTGAAAAAGTATTAAGGACAACGGATATATCTTCAGACGGAAAACTCTCTTTTGAAATATACTGCCAGAAGGGAACCTACGTGAGAAGCTTCGGCAGGGATCTCGCCCGCGTCCTCGGCACGGCAGGGCATGTCTGCAGGCTGGAAAGAAAATTTGCAGGACCTTTCAATTTGGATAACGCGGTTGATTTCTCCGAAATTGAAACGATGACGGCTGACGGCATATATGCCCGTCTGCTTGAACTTTCTGTTATTTCTGACGTACTGCCCATGTACGCCGGAGACAAAAAAGCAGAAAAAAAACTTGCGCTGGGACAAAACGTTCCGATGGAACTTCTGTCTGTCAGAAGCAGGGGAAAAACCGAAAATTATTTCGGCGAAGACGTACTGCTTGCCGCGGGAAACTATTTTTCAGTCTGCAGTTTTGCAACTGAGGACGGCAGAGTAATGCTGCACCCGTCAGTCAATCTGTATCTCGGTGGAGAATTATGATTTACGCCATCGGTGCGTTTGACGGTTTCCATACGGGACACTGCGAACTGCTGAAAACAGCACGGCGTACGGCAGAAGCAGAAAACTGCAGATGGGGTGTTCTGACCTTTGACCGTAATCCGCAGCAGTTTTTGTCCGGCGGTAATTTCAAGCAGCTGTTTACGGACGCGGAGCGTGATTTTTACGCCAAACTGCTTAATATACCTGAGCTTGTAAAAATTCCGTTCACAAAAGAACTTGCCGGACTTGCACCGGACGAATTTATGCGGCTTATGAAAGAGAAATACGAAGCCTGCGGAATTGTCGTCGGCGAAGATTTCCGTTTCGGAGCAGGACGCAGGGGGGACGCGTTGTTTATCAGGGATTACTGCGCGGAAAACAATATGGCGTTTTCGTCAGTAAAAACTCTGGAATTCAACGGAGGCACCGTCAGTTCCACACGGATAAGAAAGCTTGTATGCGAGGGAAAAATCAAAACTGCAAACGAACTGCTCGGGCTTCCTTATTATTTGTCAGGAGAAGTTGTTACAGGTGAGCAGCGCGGCAGACTTATAGGTTTTCCGACTGCAAATCTGCTGCCGGAGAACGGCAAGGTTTATCCGAAAAACGGAAGCTATTTTACAATCACGCTTGTTGAAAACGAGTTGTACCCTTCGGTAACAAACATAGGCTTCAATCCCACGTTCGACGGAAAAAAACTGATATGCGAAACACACCTGCCAAACTTTGCAAAAGATATTTACGGAAAAAAAATTACCGTTTTCTTTGCGGAAGAAAACAGGGGAGAAATGAAGTTTGAAAGCAGCGAAAAGCTTGCAGAACAGCTGCGCACCGACACGCAGAAGTCGGCGGCTGTGCTGAAACGGTTTATGAAAGACAATGCCGCACTGCTTGACAATATTAAGGCGCAAGCTTTGACATGGCTGTAAAAATGTAATATCATATCCAAGTTGTGCATGAGGCAACAATTCCCTAAGGAGGATGATGGGTTTGTTTAAATGGATGAGAGAAAATCTCAAATTGATAATGATAGCGGTTGTCATCGTTTTTGTAATTACCTGCGGTGTTATGTACGGCGTAGGCGGGGGCAAAGGCGCTGACGGTAAGGGTCCCAACGACGCAGTCGCAAAGGTCAACGGTAAAAAAGTTGCCCGCGCCGACGTGGAACGTATTGCTCTGCGCATAGCTGAACAGCAGTCGGCAAGTATGCCAGGCGTGAAAGCTTCTGAAGACGATATCTATCTGTTCAGAAAACAGGCTGTGGAATCAATGGGTCTCGAACGCGAACTCAAAAAAGAAATCAAAGCACGCGGCGTAAAGGTTGACAGAAAAGAGCTTAAGGAACAGGTTAACGCCATTATTGCCCGGTTCCCCACAAAAGAAGAATTTGAAAGCTATCTCAGCCGCGCCGACAAATCAATGGCTGATTTCAAGGACGAAGTGAGATTCCAGATGGAACAGCAGAAACTGGTTGATAAAATTACGTCGGAAATAAAAGTAACGGACGAAGACTTGAAAAAATTCTACGAGGACGGCAAAGATTCAATTTTCAAACGTCCTGCCGGAAGCAACCTCCTTATAGCGGTTTTCGGCAACAAAGCAGCTGCGGAGCTTGCGAAAAAGGCTCTTGAATCAGGCGCCAAATGGGACGGTATAATGAAAGAACAGAAGGCAGAGAACTCAACGAAAGAAGAAAAGCCTGATTTTATTCCTGCCGCGCAGCTTTCAACAGAACCGTTCACAACAGTCAAGACTCTTGAAGCCGGTAAGGTTTCCAATGTAATTCAGATGCCCGGAGCAGAAAAATATTTCCTCTTCCTTAAGAAAAGCGACGAAGCGGAAAAGATACTTTCATTTGACGAGGCAAAAGACGACGCTGTTAAAATGATACAGAACCAGCGCGGCAGAATGGAAGTCCTCAGGCTTGTAAGAAAGCTCAGAAAGAACGTTGAAGTCGAAATAATCGAAGACAGTTTCTTCATTCCGCAGAAAACGGAAGCAAAACCCGAAGAAAGCGCACCGGCGAAGCAGTAGATTTCCCCTGTACAGTTTATTGCTATTGACAAAAGTACGTTTCTGAAATAAAATGTTTCACCGTTGGTGAGGTGGCCGAGCTAGGCTGAAGGCGCTCGCCTGCTAAGCGGGTAGGGGGACAAAAATCTCCCTCAAGGGTTCAAATCCCTTCCTCACCGCCACTATTTAAATATTGCGCCGGTAGCTCAATTGGATAGAGCGTTAGACTACGGATCTAAAGGTTACGGGTTCAAGTCCTGTTCGGCGCGCCAGAGATTTGGGGGACTCCGTAAGGAGTCCCTTTTGTATGTCGCCGCGTAAAGTAAACGAACAATATTGCTGATTGTTTCAATTTACGTTTGCAAAGCTGCGAATTATTTACTATTATTATGTTCGTACCTTATGCGGTCATCTGCGCTGTACATCAGACCGGCGTAAGATACGAGCGATAAGCGAATCGGAGGAAGATAAAGCAGTGCTGAAATTTCCTTTGCCTGTTTTTACTATATATCTGCCCTGCATTGTATGTCTGTTTATGTCGTTTTTTATCGTGTACGTGCATTACGCGAAAGGCAGACTGGGCATTAACGTCGTTGTCCGCCGCAAGCCGCTTAACATACTTTTTCTTGCGGTGCTTGTAATTAATTTTATTCTTGTTCTTCTCGTTTTTAAATTCTACAGAACTGAACTGCAGATGCCGGCTCCTTTTGTGAACCGCGTTACGACTGACGTGCTGAGCAGCGGAGAGCAGTTTGATACCGGGAAAAATTATTTTGTTGACTTTCTTTCGGCATGCGCTGCCGCCCTGTCCGCGTTTGCTGCTTTGCTTGTAGGTCTCAGGGCAATGGCAGACAGAAAAAACGCTTTGAGCATATCAAAAATGGCGTGTATTTTCCTTGTTATCGCGTCGGTAGAAGGTATGTATTATTCCAACAGTCTCTACGGAATACTTTTTTTTAATATTATGTCTCAGACAGCTTCCTACGGACTTTACAGACATTCTGCGGTTTACGGCAGAAAAGCAGTTCCCGTATTTATGCATCATCTTTCCAGAATAGTTTCGATGCTGCTTTTTCTTGCCGGAGTTGTAATACTCAGTTCAAAATACGGACCGTCGCTTACAAGGCTTATATCATGCAGTTTTACAGTCGGAATGAGAGAAAAAATTGCTTTTGCCCTGATGTTTGCGCCGATGGCGGCTCTTTTCCTGCGGCCTGCAACTCATACCAAGGACCCTGTCTACCGCGCGTTTTTCGTTATGCGCAGCCAGGCTGTATTTTATGTAATCATCAGAATCATTTTCTCAATATTCGGCGTTTCCGCGGGACTTGAAAAAGTGCCGAACATAATGATATTTACGGGCTGCGCGGCGGTACTTTTCTCCGTGCTTATGACAACCTCAACAAAAGAGCCGTGCAAATATTCCGCTTTTATGGACCTGTTCGCCAAGGGGTTTCTGCTTGTTTCTGCCGGAATTGCGTATTACGGCTGTTTCAGCGCGGAAGGTCTTGCGCAGTACGGTTTTACAGCCCTTGAAAGTATGATTTCACTTTGGCTGCTCTATCTGCCAATGTTCACAATATTGACTATTTCTTCTGCGCTTATTGAAACTCCTGCCGATGACGGGATTGAGCTTTATCGCAAGAGCGGACTGCTGAGCATAACGCCTGTCGCCGTTTTTGCGCTCTATTTTGTTCTTTTCGGTTTCTGCGGTATGCCTCCGCTTGTAACCTATCCGTTTATTCAGCTGATATTCAGAGCCGCAAACTTTATATGGCCGTTTTTGGCAGTATTTCTTGTTTTGGCTGTATTCTCCATGTTTATCATAGGACTTTACATGATTTCTACGGTTGCTTTCGGCAAAGCATGGACAAAGGAAGACAAAGAAAAAAGTACTGTTCGGGACAGGGAAATTATCCTTGTAACTTCAATTTTTATGTTCTGGATTTTACTCTTGTCCGTTTCCCCCGGTCTTCTGCTGCAGAATTTTGCGGCACCGTCGGCTGAATCTTTGATGAATACGGGCTATTCCATTAACGTAATTGAGGAGGCAGAAAAATGATTACCTCCGTTTCCGTAGCACGCTTTTACTGGATGCCTCTTGTATGGATGTTTGTTGTTTTTCTCTCGTTGCTTATTGTTGCTCTTATATGCAATATTTTTGACAGCCGCGCTGAAAATGAAATTGAGATGCGAGACAAAAGCAGTATTGACGAAAACGAGATTGTTAACGAAGAACATCTCTCTCTGGCAAGAAAATATCTGACAGTCTGGATGAGCAACCGCTATAAATACGTGATTTTGCCGTTCATACTTTTTGCGGTGTGCCTGGCTGTGCTTTTTACGGAGTAAACAGATGAGCGTACTATATTTGATTGTCCGTTATATACTTCTGCTTGCAGCCCTGGCGGTATGGATTTGCCTTATTGTCCTGACGGAAGGCGTTTATACCTCAGTTATGCGTATGCTGCTGAAAAAACGCGACAGAAACAAATATCATAAGTTTATTGATTTCTTTAGGCAGGATTACGGTTTGTCGGGGCAGGGCTACAGAAAGACAGTGCTTTTTGCCTTGTCAATTTCATTTGCGCTGCTGTGCTCCGTTTTCGCCTGTATACCCTCGGGGGCGGCTGTCCCCGTGATTGAAAACGGCGGTGACCTTTTGCAAATGCTGTTTTCGATTATAATGTCAGTGGGTTTTGTGTTTGTCGCTCTTGAAGCGCTTAATTTCAGCGACAAAAAATACGTGTTCAAAAAGCTGCTGATTTCTGTCGCAAGACTGTATATCCCTCTGGCGGCGTGTATTGTTTCCATTGCCTCTTATCTTGAGACCATAGGTATTGCGGGCGATACATTCAGCCTCTCTCTGCTGATATCCGCTACGCCTTATAATTCAATGTCCAAGTACGGCATAGCAGGGCTGCTTCTGTTCGGATTTATTATTTTCAGCCAAATTTATTCGGAGGATAAAGAGCCCGGAGAAGACTGCATGCTTATCTCGGTGAACGATATGCCTGAATTTACCGGCAAAACAAGATTTGTTCTTCAGTTGTGGAGCTTGGTTATTCCATATTTGGTAATTTTGCTGACAGAACAGATATTTTTCCCCTGGAAATGGTTCGTGCGTATAGACAAAGGCCCTTTAATCGCATTGCTGATGACGCTCGCCGCATTTGTCGTTTTCTGGGTGATGCTTGTGCTGCTCAGAATTGTCGTGGTCAGCCTCTGCTGGTCAGTGATGCATTTTATTAAAACGCACGTCTCGAAAAAAGTATATTTCTTTATCCTGCCGCTTCTTGTACTTATCGCCATGGGACTTGTATTCTATGACAGTATTATAATCGCGGCAGAAATGATTGCATATTAAATCATTACAAATACAAAGCCGGAGGCAGTCAAAATGGAAGAAAACAAAAAGATGAATTTCGTTGAGGAAATAGTTGCCAAAGATTTAGAGGAAGGCAAAATTTCAAAAGTTATTACGCGCTTTCCGCCCGAGCCTAACGGTTATCTGCATATAGGGCACGCCAAATCGATCTGTCTGAATTTCGGAATAGCAGAAGAATTCGGCGGCCAGTGCAACCTGCGTTTTGATGATACAAACCCTGCAAAGGAAGAAACAGAATACGTTAACGCTATTCAGGAAGATTTGAAATGGCTCGGCTTTAAATGGGCAAATCTTTGTTACGCTTCAAACTATTTCGATCAGTTCTATGAATGGGCGCTTGACCTTATAAAAGCCGGAAAAGCTTATGTGGACAATCAGAATGCCGAAGAAATACGCATTAACCGCGGAACGCTGACAGCCCCGGGCAAAGAATCGCCCTACAGAAACAGAACAGTTGAAGAAAATCTTGAACTGTTTGACAGAATGACAAAAGGGGAGTTTGAAGAAGGCTCATGCGTGCTGCGTGCCAAGATTGACATGGCGAGCAACAACATGAATATGCGTGACCCTGTAATATACCGCATACTCAAACGTTCGCATCACAGAACCGGCGGCAAATGGAATGTATATCCCATGTATGACTTTGCTCACGGCTTTGAAGACGCCATTGAAGGTGTTACTCATTCAATATGCACGCTTGAATTTCAGGATCACAGACCGCTTTACGACTGGTTCATCGCAAACGTCAATACGCCGCATACACCGCACCAGTATGAATTTGCAAGGCTTAACCTCACCTATACCGTAATGAGCAAACGCAAGCTGCTTGAGCTTGTAACGCTCGGCATAGTCTCAGGCTGGGACGACCCGCGTATGCCGACAATTTCCGGTTTCAGACGCCGCGGATACACCCCGTCTTCCATACGCCGTTTCTGCAAAGAAGTAGGAGTTGCCAAATCGGACAGCATGGTTGAAATAGAGCTTCTTCAGCACTGCCTCCGCGAGGAACTGAACAAAACGGCACAAAGAAGAATGGCTGTACTTAAACCGCTGAAGGTTGTTCTTGACAACTGGCAGGAGGATTTTGTCGACGAACTGCCTGCGGAAAACAATCCGGAAGACGAAGCTGCGGGAAAACGCACGGTAAAAATCGGCAAAGTTATTTACATTGAGCAGGACGATTTTATGGAAGAACCGCCGAAAAAATATTTCCGCCTTGCCCCCGGCGCCGAAGTGCGGCTTAAATACGCGTACCTCGTCAAATGTACGGACGTGATAAAAGATGCAGCCGGAAACGTTGTCGAGCTTCACTGCACGGTTGACATGGAAAGCCGCGGCGGGGAAGCGCCGGACGGACGCCGCGTAAAGGGAACGCTTAACTGGGTATGGGAAGGCGACGCGGTAAAAGCCCGTATTAACCTTTACGACCATCTCTTCACAATAAGAAACCTCGGCGACATGGAAGAAGGAAAGGATTACAAAGACTATCTGAACCCCGAATCCCTTAAGGTTATTGAAAATGCCCTTGTAGAGCCATCGCTTGCGGATTCCGCGCCGCTGGATAAATTCCAGTTCCTCCGTCACGGATATTTCTGCACGGACAAGGATTCAACGCCGGAAAAGCCAGTATTCAACCTTGCGGTAACGCTCAAAGATTCATGGGGCAAAGAGGTCAAAAAACAGGGATAGTGATTAGTCGCAGTACAAGTTTATCCTCGTAAAAAAACATTCTCCGCTGTATGCGGAGAATGTTTTTTTTGAACTTAATTTTTTAGTCGTCCATCTGATACCAGAACGGGCGGAGGAATTTAAGGCTGCAGCCCTGTTCAACTTCCGGTCCCTGATCTCTGCGTCCTGTCTGAACGCGGATTTCCTGATCGCCGACTTTAATAAGGTAGTCGATAATTTCGCCGAGGAATGCCTTGCGGAGTACAAAGCCGCGTACCCCGTCAGGGTCGCTTTCGCTCGTGAAGTTGATTTCAGTCGGACGGCTTGCGAGGCTGAACGTGCGTTCGTCTTTCATGCTGTTCGGCACGACAAGAGACGCAGGAAGCGCAAGCTCTGAGCCGGATATGTGCGCTGTGTCTCCCTTCCACTGAACGTCAGTGAAGTTTGATACGCCGATGAAACTGAAAACGAATTTGTTCGCAGGGTCGTTGTAAATGTTGAGTGGCGTGTCAACCTGCTGCATAACGCCGAGCTTCATAACGAGGATTCTGTCGGAAAGCGCCATGGCTTCGGACTGGTCGTGCGTTACGTAGATTATGGAGAAGCCGTATTTGTTCTGCAGTTCTTTAATTTCAAACCGCATTTCTTCCCTGAGATGCGGGTCGAGGGAGGAAAGAGGTTCGTCAAGAAGCATAACGTCAGGGTTGATTGCAAGGGCGCGGGCAAGCGCTACGCGCTGTTTGCCGCCGCCTGAAAGATCCGCGGGGCTGTCATTTGCAGAGTCCAGCAGGTTGGTGGCGGTCAAAGCATCTTTGGTACGGCGCTCTATTTCAGCCTTTTCAAGCTTCCTGAGGCGGAGAGGGAACGCTATGTTTTCGTAGACGCTCATGTGCGGCCATACTGCAAACGCCTGGAAGACCATTCCGAAGTTTCTGTTTTCGGGCGGTGTGTAATGATGCTTCTTCGGTGACGAGAAAAGTTTGTCGCCAACCCAGACTTCACCGTCGGTAAGGTCTTCGAAGCCTGCTACCATGCGCAGGGTCGTCGTTTTGCCGCAGCCTGACGGTCCGAGCATTGAGAAGCATTCGCCTTTGTCTATTTTCAGGTTGAGTTTGTTGACTGCCGTAACGTCTCCGAAGCGTCTTGTTACGTCTATTAAGCGGACAAAGGACATGTTATTCACCTGCTTTCTTGGTTATGCGGTTGATGATCGACTGGCAGATTACTATAAGTATCAGTGCGATACCTGCGAGAGCTGCCGACATAACCGTTTCGCCGTCTTCATTCAGCGTGTAAATCGCAACGCCGATTGTTCTTGTGGTCGGGGCGTAGAGCATAATTGAAACCGTAAGCTCGCGGAGCGCCGGAAGGAAGATAAGGAAGAACGCGCTTATCATGCCCGGGCGCACGAGAGGTATAACGATATCCTTAAGCGACTGCCACATGGTTGCGCCGCAGGAACGGGAAGCTTCCATAAGAGAGTCGTGAACCTGCTCCAAAGCAGCCGTGTTTGCACGCAGCGAGAACGCCATGTAACGCGCGATGTAGGCGACAAGGATAATCCATACCGTGTTGTAAAGGTTTATTCCGAATTTGCCGCTCCATGCAAGGATAACGCCCAATGCGATAACGGATCCCGGAACTGAGAAAGGAAGCATGCCGAGGAATTCGAGAATGCCTTTTCCCTTTACCTTCATCTTGACTATAACGTAGGATATCATAACGCCTGCGAACATGGTAATCGCGGCAGCTGCCAGACCGAGGGAGAGACTGTTGAAGATTGCGTCCTTGGTTACGTCGTATTCCGTCAGTATGTACTTGTAGTTGGCAAGCGACATATTCGCCCACGTGAGAGGAACTCCGTAGGTGTCAACGGAACCGATCATAAAGATGATGGCTGTCGGAAGCAGAATCGTGAAACCGATGTAGGCAAGGCAGAAGAAAAGCAGCGGATAGCGGAGACCGCGGAGCTTGAGTTCCATAGGTCTGAAGGATTTTCCGCCGATAATCTGATAGTGCCCTTTGCTGAGTATTTTCTGCTGTGCCCAAATAATGGCGGCGGCGGTTACGACGAGAACCGTTGAAAGAACCGCGCCGGTACGTATTGAGGCAAAAGATCCCGCGCTTTGGTGAATCTTTTCGTAAATAAGTGTCGGTATGTTGTAAATACCCTGTTCAATACCCAAAACCGCGACGGTTCCGAAGTGCGCCATTGAATAAAGCATAATCAGAAGTGCGCCTGACATAATTGAAGGAAGAACGAGTGGTATCGTGATTTTGCGTGTGATTGTGAAAAGTCCTGCGCCGGAAATTCTTGCAGATTCCTCAAGCGTCGGGTCCATGCGCTCAAGAGCGCCGCAGACCTGAATAAAGACAAACGGGAACAGATACATGACCTCGACAAGGCTTATGCCGAGATAGCTGTAAATGTTAAACAGCGGCTGATCCGTTTCAAAAACTCTCATAAACAGTCTGTTGATGTAGCCTGCGTTCGGGGAAAGAAGCATTTTCCACGCGAGAGCGCCGATGAATGACGGAAGCATGAAAGGAACGAGGAAAAGTCCCTTCATAAATTTTTTGTAGGGAAGGTCGGTACGTGTGACCAGCCATGCAAAAAACGTGCCGACAATCGTTGAACCGATCGTCGTCATACTTGCGATTACGAGAGAATTTTTCAGCGCGGAGAAGGTGTCAGGCTCGGTAAGAACAGCGATAAAGTCTTTGCTGTTGAATTTCCCGCCGACGAAAAACGCGTTGAAAAGTATAAGAAGCACCGGCCATGCAACAAATATAACGAGAATTGCTATGGCGAGGAAAAGAATTATATGTGCAACGCCGAAGCTGCTTTCTTTTTTGATTGCACTCTGACTCATTATTCTTCAACCTCCTTCAGCTGTTCTGCGTCAAACCAGTGCAGAGCCTTAAACGTGACGAAAATTTCTTCGCCTTCCTTAAACATAAGGCCGCTGCTGATAGCCTCATGCGTAACGATTTCGGTACGGAGCGTTTCGCCGTCAATGTCAATGGCGTAGTCCATCGTTGCGCCGAGGAAGTTTGCTCTTCTGACAACGCCTTTAAGCGTTCCCTCGGTTCTGCTGACGGAAACGTCCGATGGACGGAAACCGACGACCCATTCGTGTCCCGCATTTGCCTCAGGAGCGTTCAGCGAAACTTCCTGCGTACCGTTTCCAACGCAGAATTTTCCGTCCGCTTCGCGGATTTTAAGGAAGTTTGCTATGCCCATAAATTTGAATACGAACATATCGGCAGGTTCTTCAAAAATCTCGTACGGAGTTCCAATCTGACGGATTTTGCCCTGTTTGTCCATAATCGCGATACGGTCGGAAATCGCGAGAGCAACCTCCTGGTCGTGCGTGACGTAGAGAACCGTAATGCCGAATTTGCGCTGAAGGTCTTTGATTTCAAAACGCATCTCTTCGCGGAGGTTCGCGTCAAGGTTGCTCAGCGGTTCGTCAAGAAGCATAACCGCCGGATCCGCAACGAGGGCGCGCGCGAGCGCTACGCGCTGCTGCTGACCGCCTGAAAGCTCCGAAGGCAGACGTTTGTCCAGCCCGTTCATGCCCACGACGTCTATCATGCGCATAACGAGCTGATCGATTTCATCCTTGGGGCGTTTTTCCATTTTAAGGGGATACGCGATATTCTGATAGACATTCATGTGAGGCCAGACCGCGTAATCCTGAAAAACGATGCCGAGCGTGCGGCGTTCCGGAGCGACGTAGGCGCCGGTTTCGCTGTCCGCAACGACAACGTTGTCTATTTCAATTTTTCCCGCGTCAGGCACTTCGTGACCGGCGATAAGACGGATGAGCACGGTCTTGCCGCAGCCTGACGGACTGAGCAGCGTAAAGCATTCGCCCTTGACGATGTCAAGGTTAAGGTTTTCGTAAACGGTATGTTTGCCGAATGCCTTTGCCACTCCTTTTATGCTGATAATATTTTCCATCCTGTTTCCTCCTGACAATTAAATCAAAAGGCAGAACAGGGTAACCCCGTTCTGCCTCTGAAAGTAATCAGAACTATCTCTTTTTCATTATCTCGGAGAATTTCTTGATTGTGTCTTCCTTTGTTTTGACTGCTTCGTTGTAGTCTATTTTGATTGACTGTGCAAGAGCCGCTTTCGGTTTCGGAAGCGTGAAGTTTTTGTTGGGCATTACAACGTCTTCGCGGACAGGAATTGTGCCCTGAGCTGCTACGAGCGTCTGAGCCTCTTTGCCGAGCATGTAGTCAACAAATTTCTTTGCTGCTGCAAGGTGCGGCGTGCCTTTGAAAATCGCGATCGGTGAAGGAACGACGAGGAGTTCTTTCGGATAGCACATCTTGATGTGTGCGCCTTTTGTGATTTTGTTGTCTGTGATGTAGTCAACTGCGAGTGAGGCAAGGAGTTCGCCTGACGCCGTGTCGTCGATAACCTGGCCTGAGCCTTTACCGATGCGTCCGCCGTTGGCTTTAACGTCTTCCCAGAATTTCCAGCCGAATTTCTTTGCGAGAAGCGCTACACTCATGTATGATGTTCCTGAAAGCGCGGGGTCTGCAACGCCGAAGCCGTTTTTGAATTCAGGTTTCATAAGGTCGCTCCATGCTGTCGGGTCTTTTTTCACTCTGTCGGTGTTGACGATGATTCCGAGCGTGCCGAGACGCGCAGCGTGGAATGAACCGTCATAGTCCTTGAACGGGTTGACTGTCTCTTTGAATTTCGGGCTCTTGTATTTCTCAAGAATGCCTTCCATGCGCATCTTGTAGAAATCGGGAACTTCTGACGTCCAGAGAACGTCTGCGAGGATCTTGCCGCTCTGGCGTTCTGCTGCTATTTTTGCCATGAGCTTTCCGGCGCCGGCTGACTGATAGCTGACCTTGATGCCGGGGTTCTGTGCTTCGAATCCCTGTACGATACCCTTAATGAGGGATTCCTTCATCGACGTGTAGACGATGAGCTCTTCTGCTGCTTCCGCTTTGCTGACGAGACCTGCAAATCCGGCTGTCAGTATCGCGAGAACGAGTACTGCTGAGAAAACTTTGCGCATTGCTATTCCTCCTGTAAAAATATTGTTTCGGGCGTTTGCAAAGGCGTTCGCCTTATAATGACAGCGAAAGCTTTGCTCGCATAAACCCTTACGCGAGAATTGTACCACGCTTCTGCATAAATGGAACAGAAAAATTTAAGAAATTTAAGAAATTTTGCTTTATCGGATTTGTCTGCCTTATAATACGTAGTATAATTTCGGCGGGTGATGTGATATGAACGGCAGCAGGAAATTCTACTTTGTGCGCCACGGTCTGACGGACTGGAACGCTGAGTCAAGATTTCAGGGACGAAACGACATCCCTTTGAACGAAGAAGGAATAGCGCAGGCAAAGACAGCTGCTCTCAGGCTTGAACAGAGCAGTGCGAAAACCGTGCTTTCAAGTCCTTTGTCGCGCGCCAGACAGGCTGCTGAAATTATCGCCGGAGACAAAAGAAAGTTAATTGTATGGGACGAACTGACAGAGCAGTGCTTCGGCGACTGGGAAAGAAAAATATTTGCCGACATACGCACGCAGTACAGGGAGGAATACAAAGCGTGGCGCATGGGAAAGGCTGATGTTCCGGGCGGGGAAACTGAGGCGGAAATATACGCCCGTGCCAGGAAAGTCGTTGAAAAACTCGGGGAAATTGAGGACGAAGAAACCATAATTGTATCGCACGGCAGCATACTCCGTCTGATACTCCTCGCCTGCCTGAAATCGGAATACAGCTCGATATTCTGGAGAATAAGACTTGACAACTGCTCAATAACCACGGCTGAAATCAGGGACGGAAAACTAACCCTTCTTAATATGAATGATACACTTCATTTTAAGATGAAAAGCGAAAACGAAATCAGAAACCTGCCGCTTGCGTAGATAAATGCAGCTGTACGGCGGCTGAAAAGGCATAAGGTATTTTTTGCTTTGCTTTTTCCGGTGGCTTGGGATATAATACCAACGTAAAATCCAAGACGGGAGAGATTTCATCTTGAAGATTACGGTGCTGATGGACGATAAAGGTTCTGAAAATCTCGCTCTTCAGAGCGAGCACGGTCTTTCCATGTGGGTAGAGTACAACGGCACGAAGCTGTTGTTTGATTTCGGCTCAACCTCGCTTCCTTTTTTCAATGCAGAGCAGCTTGGCATAGACGTTTCAACGGCTGATTTTATGCTGTGCAGCCACGCGCATTACGACCATGCGGGCGGTTTTCACCACGTTATGAAGCAGGGCTGGGCTAAGCAGCTTATAACGGGAAAGCACTTTTGGGAAGAAAAATTCGGATTTAACGGTGTTAAGTACACCTATCTCGGTACCGGTTTCGGAAAAGCTGATTTAGACAGGCTCGGAATTGAACACAAGGTGTGCGAAGATATGCTTGAACTTGTTCAGGGGTGCTTTGTGCTGACCGGTTTTGAACGCAGGTACGCGTTTGAGAAAATTCCTGAGCGCTTTGTTAAAAAGACTGCGGACGGGTACGTGCGCGACAGCTTTGACGATGAAATATGTCTTGCTTTTGACACGGACAAGGGGCTTGTGGTTCTTGTGGGCTGTTCGCACCCGGGCATACTTAACATTCTGTCATCGGTAAGCGAAAGACTCGGCAAAAACATCGTCGCGATTTTCGGCGGGACGCACTTAATGGAAGCAGACGAAGAACGCATAGCATATACTCTTGCTGAAATGAAAGAACTCGGCGTTGGTATCAACGGCTTTTCCCACTGCTCGGGACAGACCGTGCAGGAAGCGCTGAAAGACGACGCGTCGCTTTGCGGCTGTCATCTCGCGACAGGCGACATTATAGAAATATAGCCGCTTAAATCTGTGTATTATTACTGCCTTGCGCAGTAATTTAATACAAATACAAATCAAGGGGGACTGAAAATGTCCAGCGCGTTTATGTTCTCAGTTATTTTCCTTTCAGTTATCGCGATGATATTTGCTATTTCAAAACTGAAACAGCATCCGTTCATCGTAATGGTCATTATCGCGATACTCGTCGGTCTTATCTGCGGAATGGACCCCGAAGAGGTCATTAAGACAGTTAAAACCGGCTTCGGCAACATACTCGGCAACATCGGTATCGTTATCCTTTGCGGAACCATCATCGGAACAATCCTTGAAAAAACCGGTGCGGCTCTCACAATGGCTAACACGATTCTCGGAATCGTCGGAAAAGAACGCTCCGTCCTTACGATGGGTATAGTCGGTTACATCACCGGTATCCCTGTCTTCTGCGACTCAGGCTTCGTTATCCTTTCCCCGATTTCAAGAGCTCTTGCAGCCCAGTCCAACAAGTCACTCGCCGTTATAGCGACAGCCCTTTCAGGCGGTCTCTATGCAACGCACTGCCTTGTTCCGCCGACGCCGGGCCCGATCGCCATTGCCGGTAACCTCGGTGCAGACCTCGGTCTCGTCATTATGACCGGTCTTGTAATATCAATCCCTGCGGTCGCATTTGCAATTTTCTACGCAAACAAAGTCGCATCAACGATTGATATTCCTGCCAACCCGCAGTTCACGGTTGAAGAACTTCTCGAAAAATACGGCAAACTTCCGGGCGCTCTTCACAGCTTCTCACCGATCATTCTTCCGATCATCCTTATCGCTCTCAAATCAATAGGCGATTTCAAAACCCATCCGCTCGGAGAAGGTGCGCTTCAGCACTTCGTTTCCTTCATCGGAAACCCTGTCATCGCCCTTATCATCGGTGTATTCCTTGCCATGACGCTTATCCCTGTCCATGACAAAGATACAGACCTCGCATGGGTAACGGAAGGCGTACAGAACTCAGCGGCAATCCTCGTTATCACGGCTGCCGGCGGCTCATTCGGCGCAATTCTCGGAAAACTTCCGATCGCAGACGCGCTTCAGGGCTCACTGCTTAACCTCGGACTCGGTATCCTTATCCCGTTCCTCATCTCAACAATTCTTAAACTCTCCATGGGTGCCTCAACGGTTGCCATGATCGTAACCTCACAGATGGTTGCACCGCTGCTCGGAACGCTCGGTTTCGATTCAACGATGGGCAAAGTCCTCGTCACAATGGCAATCGGCGCCGGCTCAATGACAGCCTCACACGCAAACGACTCCTACTTCTGGGTTGTATCACAGTTCTCAGATATGAAGCCGTCAGAAGCTTACAAGTGCCAGACCGGTATGACCGGCGCAATGGGTCTTGTCTGCCTCGTAGTAATCTACATCGCATCACTTATTCTTCTTTAAGAAATACCAATAAAACAGGGCGGGCAAATGCCTGCCCTGTTTTTTCAAAAAGGGGTGCTGAAAATGAAAAAAGTAGTAGTTGTATCGGATTCTTTCAAAGGCTCTATCGATTCAATTGAAATCTGCCACATTGCCAAAGAAGTTATTAACGAAAGCTTTCCGGAATGTGAAATAATAAATCTCCCCGTTGCCGACGGCGGTGAAGGAACAGTGGAATGTTTCCGTCAGGCAATCGGCGGCGAACTTGTCGAAACTACAGTCCACGGGCCGCACATGGAGCTACTTGACGCGCGTTATCTCCGCCACGGAAACACCGCAATAATAGAAATGGCGGCAGCCGCCGGTCTTCCGCTTGTTGGAACCAACAGAAACCCGTCCGTAACAACAACCTACGGGGTAGGCGAGCAGATCAGGCACGCCGTTGAAAACGGCGCAAAAGAAATCCTTCTCGGACTCGGCGGAAGCTCGACAAACGACGGCGCTTGCGGACTCGCGGCAGCCATAGGCGTTAAATTCAAAGACATCAACGGAAAAGAATTTGTACCGACAGGCGGCACACTCTCCAAAATTGAAGTCATAGACATGACCGAAGCGAAAAAGCTTCTCGAAGGCGTCAAGGTAACGGCAATGTGCGACATTGACAGCCCTATGCACGGGCCGAAAGGCGCGGCATACATTTTCGCGCCGCAGAAAGGCGCGGACGCCAATATGGTGCTCAAACTGGACGAGGAACTCAAAGCGCTTGACAGAATAATCGTCCGCGAACTCGGCATAGAATCAGTAGCCGAAGTCCCCGGAGCGGGGGCAGCCGGCGGCATGGGCGGCGGCGTGATAGCCTTTATGGGTGCGCAGCTCAAACCCGGAATTCAGGCTGTGCTTGACACGGTTGAATTTGAAAAGCAGCTCGAAGGCGCGGACCTTGTAATCACGGGCGAAGGCAAACTCGACTCGCAGAGCCTCACCGGCAAAGTCGTAATCGGCGTTTCACGCAGGGCAAAAGAATGCGGAGTCCCCGTCGTAGCGGTCGTCGGTGACGTTGCGGACGATGCCTACGGCGCGTACGAACTCGGCGTAAGCGCGATATTCAGCATTAACCGCCTTGCAATACCGTTCAGCGAAGCAAAACCGCGCAGCAAAAAAGACTACGAAAACACGCTTCGCGACATCTTCAGATTTGTAAAAGCAATAGGGAAATAACAGGACTGATACAGAAATATTACCCGCAAACGGGCGCAAGCCCGTTTGTTTTTTATATGCAGACTGTAGTACTGTGTCAATAATTTTTAAGCAAAACGAAAATATTGAAATTTCAGTTTGACAAACAGTTTGAAAGAG
Organism: Candidatus Equadaptatus faecalis; assembly: GCA_018065065.1. Lineage (NCBI taxonomy): Bacteria > Thermotogati > Synergistota > Synergistia > Synergistales > Synergistaceae > Candidatus Equadaptatus > Candidatus Equadaptatus faecalis. The sequence continues at coordinate 39,247 of JAGHTZ010000017.1, forward strand.
AGTAGTATCTGCATTGTGTTTGTACTATGTGCATGACACATCTCCGATAGGGCAGCCGAACCAACCGCCTCGGCTGTCTTTTTTTGTGTGTCAGTAGTATTCTGTGAGGATTTTGGGCAGGGAAAAATCGTTAGGATTTTATAATGACCTATAATATTTTTAACGTTGTGAATTCTGCCAAAAATAAATATTATTGAAATTATAAGACATAAGATTGGATAAAAAAATATACCCCGTGTTTGGGGTATATTTTTTTATTAAAATTAGTCAACGAGGTTGTAATGTTTGAGGCGCGTTTCGGTTTCAGCTTTGCCGAGCTGCTCCGCACATTCAAATACGCCCGGGCTGACTTTTCTTCCGGTAAGCACCCAGCGGAGAGGCAGGCAGAGCTCTCTCATGCTGCTGCCGTTCGTTTCAATCCAGTCTTTTGTGAATTGTTCAAGCACTGGTGCTTTCCATTCGGAAGCATTGTCAAGCAGCTGACGGTAGAAGCCTTTAAGGACGGGACGGCGATCTTCGCTGATTTCCGAAGCGTCGTAACGTTCCTTTACAACGTCAAAGCTGAGGAAGTAATCGCTGTATTCCGCAACCTGAAGCGTTGTCTGTCCGCGTCCGCCCATTGTTTTGAGCGAGGACGCAAGGTATTCGTCGCTGTAGTTCTGCGGATTCAAGCCGAGCTTTTCCCAGAAGGGGCGGATGATTTCAAGCAGTTTGTACGGATCCATGCGTTTCATCTGTTCCTGATTTATGTGGTTCAGCTTGTCCATGTCAAAGACTGCCGCCTTTGTCGTTACCTGTTTGAGCTCAAACTGCGCAACTGCTTCGTCTCTTGAGAATACTTCGCCCGTTTCCCTCGGTGTCCAGCCGAGCAGCGCGAGGAAATTGAATACGCCGTCAGGCAGATAGCCGAGGTCGTTGTATTCGAATACGCTGGTTGCGCCCTGACGTTTAGAGAGTTTCTTTTTGTCTTTGCCGAGTATCATCGGAAGGTGTCCGAAGGTTGGGACGTTCCAGCCGAGCGCCTGATAGACGAGTATCTGTTTCGGCGTGTTGATTACGTGGTCTTCGCCGCGGATTACGGTGTTTATGTCCATATAGTGGTCGTCTATTACGCAGGCGTAGTTGTAGGTGGGCATTCCGTCGCGTTTCATGAGGACAATGTCTTTTATTGTTCCGTCCTGATTGACCGAGCAGCGTTCGCTGCGGACTTCAATATGTCCGTAGACTGCATCGTCAAAGGTAAGCAGTCTGCCTTCCGGCACGCGGAAGAAAACAGCGTCGTCTTTAACGTACGCCATGTCTTTGTCAATGAGCTCCTGCGCGTGTTTTCTGTAAAGCTCCATGCGTTCCGACTGGCGGTAAGGTCCATAGCTTCCGCCGACGTCGGGACCTTCGTCCCAGTCGAAGCCCATCCAGCGCATACCGTCCATTATGCTCTGTTCATATTCCTTTGTTGAACGTTCGAGGTCTGTGTCCTCTATGCGGAGTATGAATTTTCCCCCGTTGTGGCGCGCCCAAAGCCAGTTAAAAAGCGCCGTGTGGGCTCCGCCGATGTGCAGTGCGCCTGTCGGACTCGGCGCAAATCTTACTCTTACGTTGCTGTCCATTTTGCTCCTCCAAATGACCTGTTATGGTTTATAATTATGCAAGCACCTGAGCATTATACCGCAAAAATCGCATATTTGACCCTTTTTCGCTGACGGAGGCAGATAAAATGAATAAAAAAATTCTTCTTATAGACGGGCACGGGCTTGCTTTTCGCGGCTTTTACGCCGTTCCGGAGGGGCTTTCCGCTCCTGACGGCACCCCTACGAATGCCATAGTGGGCTTTATGAACATGCTGCTGAAAACCTTTGAAAAGTGGCAGCCTGACGGTGTCGCGCTGTTTTTTGACCCTAAGGGCGAGACCGTGCGCAAGAAGGCGTACGCGCAGTACAAGGAAGGGCGCAAGCCCGCTCCCGACGCGTTTAAGGCGCAGATGCCGCTTATTATCGAACTCAGCAGAGCGGCGGGCGTTCCCGTTTTTATCAGGGACGGAATAGAAGCCGACGACTGTATAGTTTCAACAGCCAGAAGCCTTGCGGCTGGCGGGGACACCGCGCTTATCCTTTCAGCAGACAAGGATCTGCTTCAAATTCTTGACAAGAATATTTTTGTTATACGCCCGACCAAAGGCGTCAGCGAATTTGATTTTTATGACAAAGCTTTTTTTGAAAATAAGTACGGCTTTCCCTCGGAGCGCATGAGCGATTATCTCGCGCTGCTCGGCGACGCCGTGGACAATATTCCGGGTGTTGCCGGAATCGGCGAAAAAAGCGCTGCGGAGCTTGTTCAGAAATATTCAAGCATTGAAGACATTTACGAGCATATTGAGGATTTTAAGGGCGCAAAGAGACTGCGGCTTGAGGAGGGAAAGCAGTCAGCGTTTGACAGCCGTGCGCTTGTGCTGCCGATAGAGGTGGAAGCGGTTGACGCTGAGGATACAAAAATCAGGAGTGCGGATTCCGAGCTTCTGAAACAGCTGTGCGAAAGACTGGGGCTTCGGAAAATATACGCGCAGCTGAAAATCCTGACCGGCGATTTCACGCTTCAGGACGATTCTTCCGATACGCCTGCCAAAAACGCGAAAAGCAAAGCGGAGTTTGGGAATTTTTTGTTCGGTCAGGAAAATTACGTTCCCCAGAACGCCGTAAATCTGAAAGAAGTTGAGCTTGGGCGATTACTATCCTCAGAAAACGCAAGTATGCTTGTTAAAACGGCTTCTGACGGCAAAACCGGCGTTTTGTGCGCAAACGGGAACGGCGAATATTGTTTTGCGGATACTGAACGTCTGAAAAACGACGAAGCATGGAAAAAATGGACGGAGAAGGGTGTTCTTACCGTGTTTGGTCTTCGCGGACTGCTTGTGGACGAAACGATTCCCGTGCCGCCTGCTGAAAGAATTAACGACGTTGAAGCAGCACATTACATGCTGCATCCCGACAGGGGAGGCAGAGGAATTGAAAAAACTCTCGGTAAACTGCCTGAAGATAAAACGCTTGCTGTTCAACTTTTAAATATTTATAAGACATTTGAAAATCAGCTGACGGAACACCAAAAAGAGCTGATGAAAAAACTGGACAACGCGCTGAGCTTTACGCTGACGAAAATGCAGCGCCGCGGGCTTCCTGCGGACGCTAAAATGCTGTCTGATTTAAGCTCTGATTTGAAGACCGCAATAGCAAAAACTGAGACTGAAATATGGGAAAAAGCAGGAAAAGAATTTAACCTTAATTCACCAAAGCAAGTGGGACACGTTTTGTTTGAGGAATTGGGACTGCCTGCGATAAAGAAAACCAAGACGGGCTACTCTACCGGAGCTGAGGTGCTTGAAGAGCTCGCGCAGCTGCCCAGGCCGCTTTGCGACGTTCCGAAGCTGCTTATGAATTTCCGTGAGGAGTCGAAAATACTGTCCGGTTTTGTCGAGCCGTTTCTTGCACTGGCACAAGAGAGAGAAGGCAGAATACATTCCACTTTTGACCAGCTTGAGACGGGAACGGGGCGCCTTGCGAGCTATTCGCCAAACGTGCAGAACATTCCGCAGTTCGGGGAGTGGGCGGAAAGATTTAAAAAATGTCTGCACCCTGCCGCTGAAGACAGAACGTTTGTCTCTGCGGACTATTCGCAGATAGAGCTTCGCATTCTTGCGCACCTTTCGCAGGAAGAAAGGCTGCTTTCCGCTTTCCGCGAAGAACAGGACGTTCATCTTGAAACCGCGTCATGGGTGTTCGGACTTCCGCCGGAGGATATTACGAAAGAACAGCGCCGCTTTGCAAAGGTTGTCAACTTCGGGCTGCTCTACGGCATGAGCGCCTTCGGGCTTGCTCAGAGGCTCGGCGTTCCGCGTCCGCAGGCGGCAAGTATCGTCAAACGCTACTTCAGCGTTCTGCCCGGCGTTGAAAAATATATAGAACAGAGTATCAAAACGGCGAAAGAAAAGGGTTATACGGAGTCTGTTTTCGGCAGGCGCCGTCCGCTTTCCGAGGTCGCGACAATAGAGGGGCGCGGAAACAATCCGATAGACAGAATAGCGGTCAACACGCCTGTGCAGAGCGCCGCTTCCGACATCGCCAAAATGGCGCTTGCGGAATTTGACAAACGCCTTGCGGAAAAATTTCCGAACGCCGCGGTTATCCTGCAGGTACACGACTCTATCGTCTGCGAATGTGACGAAAACGACGCTGACGCAGTTGAAAAACTGCTTGTTGAGACTATGGAGGGCGTATGCAAGATTTCCGTGCCGCTCAAGGTGGAGACCAAGCGCGGAAAAAGCTTGAACGAAGTGTAAATAACATAATTCAAAATGAAAAATTAATAATGAAGAATGTAAATGCCGGTTACTAACGAACTTTTGACTTTATAAATTCTTCACTATTCATTGTTTATTGTAATTGTATCTCTAAGGAGGCGTGATTATGAAACCTGTAATTTGGATAATTGACGAAGAGTGGCTTGATTACGACGTGGAGAACAAGACGCTGAACGATCAGTTTCCTGACTGCGAAATACATTATTCAGGCTATGATTACAAAAAAGATTTGGAAGATTTCGGCGGCAGAGTTGACGGAATTCTCGCCCAGGTGTACACGAGAATCGGCAGAGAGGAAATGGAGCAGCTGAAAAACTGCGAGGTCATATCTGTTTTCGGGGGAGGTTATGACAGAATTGATGTTTCCGCCGCAAAAGAAAAGGGAATTAAAGTCGCTTTTGTTCCGGGGTACTGTGTCGAGGACGTTTCGGATTACGCGATAGCGGCGATTTTCCAATGCAACAAGCACGTAACCTCCTACAAAAAAGAAATGGCGGAGAAGCTTTGGGGTAGTCCCGCACTGCCGAAGCCCGCAAACAGAATAAAGGGTTCAAATCTTCTCATAATCGGCATAGGCAGAATAGGCAGCGCAACGGCTAAAAAAGCCGTATCGCTCGGTATGAACGTGTACGCGTACGATCCGTACGTTTGTGAAGAAAAAATGGCTTCGATTGGCGTAAAAAAAGCGGAGAAACTTGACGAGGCACTCGGAAATGCAGACTACGTCAGCATTCATGCCAAACTTACCGATGAAACAAAGGGTATGCTTAACGCAGAAAAACTTACCTGTCTCAAAGCCTCGGCTTACGTAATCAATACGGCGCGCGGCTGCATAATTGACGAAAAAGCTCTGATAAATGCCGTCAAAAACGGGAAATTAGCCGGCGCGGTGCTTGACGTTGTTGACGTTGAACCGCCTTCCTTTGACGAAGAAATATTCAGAACGGACGGAATTATAGTTACGCCGCACATTTCCTATCTGTCCGTACAGGCTTACGAGGAGCTGAAACTCAGGGCGGCAATGAACCTTGTAAACGTTATAAAAGGAAATGAAATAGAAGACATAGCGGAGTAAAAATACCGAAAACTTAACGCGGAGGCGGAATCACCGGAATAGCGGGAAAAGCTTTTGAAACTGAAATAATCAAACAAATCCCAACGGGCTGATGAAAGTCAGCCCGTTTTCGAAAATCTATAAAACATATTGAGGGAACGAAAAACAAAGGCGAAAAGATAAATCAAATATTGAAAATTATCGTTCAGTTTTTCTTTCTCAATAAACTTTAATAACTTTTACAAAAACGAAAATATTCAGCATTTTCAACACTCTATGTAAATTTAGCCTGATTTTTGTCTGT